>NZ_JBFTSF010000104.1:0-27850 GCF_056399905.1 Cupriavidus sp. 01L46 | reverse complement strand
GGGTGTGCCTGAGAAGGCGCCCGCCGCCGCTGCGAGCGGTGAGGACCTGTTCCGCTTTGTCATTTCCGGTCAGTACGACCAGGAAGAGTCGAGCGGTCCGCAGGCCCGGGTCAAGCCGGTGCGCGAGCTGTCTGCAGACGACGATGCGCCCAAGCTGCACAAAGTGCTCGCCGAGGGTGGGCTGGGCTCGCGCCGGGAAATGGAAGAGCTGATCCTGCAGGGCCGGGTTTCGGTCAATGGCCTGCCTGCCCACATCGGCCAGCGCATCCTGCCGGCCGACCAGGTCCGGGTCAACGGGAAGCTGATCCACCGCCGTGTGTCGTCCAAGCCGCCGCGCGTGTTGCTGTATCACAAGCCGTCCGGCGAAATCGTCAGCCAGTCGGATCCGGAAGGCCGTCCGACCGTGTTTGACAGCCTGCCGCGCATCAAGGCAGGGAAGTGGGTGGCCGTGGGTCGCCTCGACTTCAATACCGAGGGCTTGCTGATCTTCACCTCCTCGGGCGATATCGCCAACAAGTTCATGCATCCGCGCTACGGCGTGGAGCGCGAATATGCGGTGCGCACACTGGGTGAGCTGGCCGAGGCCGATCGCCAGCGCCTGCTGCATGGTATCAAGCTCGACGATGGCGAGGCTAATTTTCTGCGTATCGCGGACGGTGGCGGCGAAGGCATCAACCACTGGTACCACGTGGCGCTGACCGAAGGCCGCAACCGCGAAGTGCGCCGCATGTTTGAGGCCGTCGGCCTGACCGTGTCGCGCCTGATCCGTACCCGTTACGGCCAGTTTCTGCTGCCGCGCGGCCTGAAGCGCGGCCGCTGGCAAGAACTCGCGGCGGACGACGTGCGCGCGCTGATGGCATCCATCGGCCTGAAGGCGCCGTCCAAGGGGGATAGCGGTCCTCGCGGCGGCAGCAAGGTAGGTGGCCGCCAGCAGCGCACCGAGGCAGCCATTGCCGGCATGCCGATGCCGACCGGCATGGACGGCCTGCCGCGCGTCAACCGCGGCAACGGCCCGCGCGGCAGCGGCGCTGGCCGCGGTCAGCCGGATCCGATGCAAACGTCGATGGGCTACATCGGTGGCCCGACCCTGCTGACGTCCCATACCACCAAGCTGGGCGGTGGCGCGGCGGGTTCCCCGCGCGGCCCGGGCGGCCCGGGTCGTGGCGGTCGCAGTGGCGGCCGTGGCGCCGGCATGGGGGGCATGGGTGGTATGGGTGGTATGGGTGGTGGTATGGGCGGCGGTCAGAATCGTTCCCAGCGCCGCGGTGGCGGCGAAGCCAATGGGAATGTGATGCCGCAGGCCGGCAAGCCCAACGGCAACCGCCGTCCTCGTGGCGGTGGCCGCGACGGCAATCGTTGAGCGATGCGAGGCAGGGCGCCTTGGGCGGGCCTGGCGGGGGAAAGAGCGGCACAGGCCGCTTCCCTGCCGCGCCAAAGCCGGGTGCCTTTGCCTTTTGTACCGCGACAGCGTATAATCAAAGTCTATTCAAAAGTCATCCTGCAAAAGGGTGGGCGAATGATGGGCATTGCGCCCATTTTTTTTTGCTTCGCCCGTTTCGTGTGCTTGCCGTGTTTCGCGGCGCGCCGGTCGGGATGACTGGCAGGCAAGCTGGCTGAAGCCGTCAATCAAGACGGCCGTGCCGATGGGCTGGGTCTGCCACGGTATTGATGGCCATTATTCGGGAATACAGTGCATCTGGCAGATTTGATCGAAACCACCCTGAACGGCATGGGGTACGAGCTGGTTGAGCTCGAGCGCGCTCCAGGCGGACTCATGCGCGTCTATATCGATCAGCCTGAAACCGGCATCGTCATTGAGGATTGCGAGAAGGTAAGCCGTCAGCTTACCCACGTGCTCACCGTCGAGAACATCGACTACGAGCGCCTCGAGGTGTCCTCGCCGGGGCTGGACCGGCCGCTCAAGAAACTGGCTGACTTCGTCCGCTTCGCGGGCCAGGAAGCCAGGGTTACCTTGCGCCTTCCGGTCAACGGGCAGAAGAACTTCGTCGGCATCCTGCAGACGCCTACCGGTGAGCCGGGGGCAGAGCAGATTGGCCTCGAGTTCGAAGGCCAGAACGGCACGGCGCTGCTGGAATTCACCATATCCGATGTTGATCGCGCACGCCTGGTGCCGGTGATCGACTTCAAAGGAAATCAGAAAAARGGGAACAAGCAATGAGCCGCGAAGTTCTGTTGCTCGTCGATGCGCTTGCGCGTGAGAAGAACGTCGACAAGGATGTGGTATTCGGTGCGCTGGAAGCGGCACTCGCTTCGGCAACCAAGAAGCGTTTCGAGGAAGACGTGGATATTCGCGTCGCCATCGATCGTGAGTCCGGTGAGCACGAGACGTTCCGCCGCTGGCTTGTAGTCCCCGATGAACAGGGCCTGCAGGAGCCGGACAAGCAAATCCTCATGTTCGAGGCACGCGAGCAGGATCCGGACATCCAGCTGGATGAGTTTGTCGAAGAGCAGATCGAGTCGGTCGAGTTCGGCCGTATCGGTGCGCAGGCCGCCAAGCAGGTGATCCTGCAGAAGATCCGTGACGCCGAGCGCGAGCAGATCCTCAACGATTACCTTGATCGTGGCGAGAAGGTCATGACCGGCACGGTCAAGCGTGCCGACAAGAAGGGCCTGATCGTCGAGTCCGGTCGCGTGGAAGCGCTGCTGGCCCGCGACCAGATCATCCCCAAGGAAAACCTGCGCACCGGCGACCGTGTCCGCGCATATATCCTGAATGTGGATCGCACCGCACGCGGTCCGCAGATCGAGCTCTCGCGCACCGCGCCCGAGTTCCTGATCAAGCTGTTCGAGAACGAAGTGCCGGAGATGGAGCAGGGCCTGCTGGAAATCAAGGCAGCTGCCCGCGACCCCGGCGTGCGTGCCAAGATTGCCGTGGTGGCGCATGACAAGCGTATCGATCCGATCGGTACCTGCGTCGGCGTGCGCGGCACGCGGGTGACCGCGGTCCGTAACGAGATTGGCGGCGAAGCTGTCGACATCGTGCTGTGGTCGGAAGACCCGGCGCAGTTCGTGATTGGCGCCCTGGCGCCGGCACAGGTACAGTCGATCGTGGTAGACGAAGAAAAGCACAGCATGGACGTGGTGGTCGACGAGGAAAACCTCGCCGTCGCCATCGGCCGCAGTGGTCAAAACGTACGCCTGGCGTCCGAGCTGACCGGCTGGCAGATCAACATCATGACGCAGGAAGAATCGGCACAGAAGCAAGCTGAGGAAAGCGACGTGGTGCGCAAGTTGTTCATGGCCAAGCTGGACGTGGACGAAGAAGTGGCTGACATCTTGATCGACGAAGGTTTCTCCACGCTGGAAGAAGTGGCCTATGTGCCCATCAGCGAGATGTTGGAAATCGACGCATTCGATGAAGATACCGTCAACGAGCTGCGCAACCGCGCCCGCGATGCGCTCTTGACGATGGAACTGGCCCGGGAAGAAAAGGTGGAAGAGGTGTCGCAGGATCTGCGCTCGCTCGACGGCCTGACCCCGGAACTGATCGGCAAGCTGGCCGAAGGCAATATTCACACGCGTGACGAACTGGCCGAATTGGCCGTCGACGAACTCGTCGACATGGTTGGTCTTGGCGAGGATGATGCCCGCGCGCTGATCATGAAAGCACGGGAACATTGGTTTAACTGAGGGACACGCTCACGTAGTGCTTTTCCAGGCTGCTTGAGCGCGCATTCCACACACAATTGTCCCGACGTATAAACCGAGCATTGAAAGGGTTTGAATGGCAAGCACAACAGTTGCCCAACTGGCCGCAGAACTGAGCCGCAGCGMAGCTGCCCTGCTGGAACAATTGCAGGCAGCTGGGGTGGGCAAGGTGACGCCTGACGACATCATCACCGAATCCGACAAGACCAAGTTGCTGGATTACCTCAAGCGTTCCCACGGGGCGGCCGATGACAGCGCGCGCAAGAAGATCACGTTGACCAAGCGTGAGACCTCCGAGATCCGCCAGGCTGATTCCACCGGCAAGACTCGCACGGTGCAGGTCGAGGTGCGCAAGAAGCGCGTCCTGATCAAGCGCGACGAGGCTTCCACCGATGGCCCGGATGGCCACGAAGTGGTCGAGATGCCGGTCGATGCGGCCGAGCAGGCACGCCAGGACGAGGAAGATCGTCAGCAGGCCGAGTTGCTGGCACGCCAGGAAGCCGAGTCGAAGGCACGCCAGGAAGCGGCCGAACGCGAGGAGGCCGAGCGCCGCGCCAAGCAGGAAGCGCTGGAGGCTGAAGAGCGCCGCCAGGCTGAGCTCGCCGCCCGCAAGGCGGAAGAGGAAGCTGTCGCCTTGCGCGCCGCCGCTACGGCCAAGGCGCCGGAAGACGACGATTCGCGCAAGAAGGCCGAAGACGAAAAGGCTCGCCTGGCCGCCGAACGCGCTGCCGCGCAGAAGGCCGCCGACGACGCCAAGCAGGCCGCCGACAAGGCGCGTGCCGAACAGGACGCAGCGCGCAAGCGCCGCGAGGCCGCCGAAGCCGAAGCCCGTGCCATTCAGCAGATGCTGAATGCGCCGGCGCGCGTTCTCAAGGCGCCGTCGGAACGCAAGGCCGAAGAAAAGAAGGCCGAGCAGACCGGCACGCTGCACAAGCCGGTCAAGCCGCCTGGCACCGAAGTCAAGAAAGACGAGAAGAAGCCCGCAACGACCACGGCCACCGCTACCACCACCGTCGACAAGAAGACCGGCAAGGTAGTGAAGGCGGGGACTTCCTCGACCTGGCAGGACGAAGGCTCGAAGAAGAAGGGCAGCGGCCTGAAGACCCGCGGCGATTCGTCGGGTGGCGTTGGCGGCTGGCGCGGCGGTCCGCGCGGTCGTGGCAACCGYCACCAGCAAGACGATCGCGGCACGAATTTCCAGGCGCCGACGGAACCGGTGGTGCGCGAAGTGCACATTCCCGAGACCATTTCGGTGGCCGACCTGGCGCACAAGATGGCCGTCAAGGCTTCCGAGGTCATCAAGCAGATGATGAAGCTCGGCCAGATGGTGACCATCAACCAGGTGCTGGACCAGGAAACCGCCATGATCGTGGTGGAAGAAATGGGCCACAAGGCGTTTGCCGCCAAGCTGGACGATCCGGAAGCGCTGCTGGTCGTGGGTGGTGAAGACCACACCGACGCCGAGCAGCTGCCGCGTCCGCCGGTGGTGACCGTGATGGGTCACGTCGACCACGGCAAGACCTCGCTGCTGGACTACATCCGTCGCGCCAAGGTTGCGGCAGGCGAAGCCGGCGGTATTACGCAGCACATCGGTGCCTACCATGTGGAAACCGAGCGCGGCGTGATCACCTTCCTGGACACCCCGGGTCACGAGGCCTTCACGGCCATGCGTGCTCGCGGTGCCAAGGCAACCGACATCGTGATCCTGGTGGTTGCGGCCGACGACGGCGTGATGCCGCAGACGAAGGAAGCCATTGCCCACGCCAAGGCGGCGGGCGTGCCCATCGTGGTCGCGATCAACAAAATCGACAAGCCCGAAGCCAACCCGGACCGTGTCAAGCAGGAACTGGTGGCCGAGCAGGTGCTGCCGGAAGAGTACGGCGGTGATTCGCCGTTCGTTCCGGTTTCCGCCAAGACCGGCGCCGGCATCGACGACCTGCTCGAGCAAGTGCTGCTGCAGGCCGAAGTGCTGGAACTGAAGGCACCGGTGGACGCCCCGGCCAAGGGCCTGGTGGTGGAAGCCCAGCTGGACAAGGGCAAGGGYCCGATCGCGACCATCCTGGTCACCAGCGGCACGCTCAAGCGTGGCGATGTGGTGCTGGCTGGCAGCGCTTATGGCCGCGTTCGCGCCATGCTGGACGAAACCGGCAAGCCGACCAAGGAAGCCGGTCCCTCGATTCCGGTCGAGATCCAGGGCCTGTCCGAAGTGCCGGCGGCTGGTGAAGAAGTGCTGGTGCTGCCGGACGAGCGCAAGGCGCGCGAAATCGCGCTGTTCCGTCAAGGCAAGTACCGCGATGTCAAGCTGGCCAAGCAGCAGGCGGCCAAGCTGGAAACGATGCTGGAACAGATGAGCGAAGGCGAAGTGCAGACGCTGCCGTTGATCGTCAAGGCCGACGTTCAGGGTTCGCAGGAAGCGCTGGTGCAATCGCTGCAGAAGCTCTCCACCGAAGAAGTGCGTGTACAGATCGTGCACGGCGGCGTGGGCGGCATCTCGGAGTCGGACGTCAACCTGGCTACGGCCTCGAAGGCGGTCATCATCGGCTTCAACGTGCGTGCCGATGCYGGCGCGCGCAAGCTGGCCGAAAACAACGGCATCGATATTCGCTACTACAACATCATTTACGATGCGGTAGACGAGATCAAGGCGGCAATGTCGGGCATGCTGGCACCGGAAAAGCGCGAAGTCACGCTGGGTACGGTTGAAGTGCGCCAGGTCTTCCGCGTGCCGAAGATTGGCGCGGTGGCTGGTTGTATGGTCACCGACGGGCTGGTCAAGCGTACCGCCTTGGTACGGGTGCTGCGCAACAACGTGGTCATCCATACCGGCGAGCTGGATTCGCTCAAGCGCTTCAAGGATGACGTCAAGGAAGTCAAGCAAGGCTTCGAGTGCGGTTTGTCGATCAAGAACTTCAACGACGTTCAGGAAGGCGACCAGCTCGAAGTGTATGAAATCACCGAGGTGGCGCGCACGCTGTAAGGCGTGTTGCGGGCGGCGGGCCAACTGGCCCGCCGCTGCCCTTCTCGACAGCAAGCGTATTGAATGGCCAAGAAAGGCAATATCTCCTCTCGTAATCTCCGGATTTCCGACMAGATCCAGCGCGACCTGGCCGAGATGATCCAGCGTGAGCTGCGCGATCCCCGCCTGGGGCTCGTCACACTGCAATCGGTCACGCTGACCCCCGACTACGCGCACGCCAAGGTGTACTTCACCGTCCTGGCGGCTGATGCCGCGGAAGTGGAGGGCATCCTCAACGAAAAGTCCGGTTACCTGCATTCGCTGCTCTACAAGCGGCTGCATATCCATACCGTGCCAACGCTGCGCTTCTTCCACGATACCTCGGTGGAACAAGCGATCGAGATGTCCAAGCTGATCAAAGAAGCCAACTCCACACGCGCAAAAGAAGACTGAAAGACGGCCCGTAACCACGGGCCGTTTTCTTGTTCGCGCTGATTGCTTCACGTCTCCCTTGTCCCTGTCTGTCGCGCCCGGCCCCAAAGCCTTGCCGGCGTCACATAGTTTCCCGTCATGACCCATCCCAAAACCAATCGCCCGCCCCGGCAACCGCGCCGCGAGGTGCATGGCGTGCTGCTGCTCGACAAGCCGCTCGGCCTTTCGTCCAACGACGCGCTGGTGCGTGCCAAGCGCATGCTGCGCGCGCTAAAGGCAGGACATACCGGGACGCTCGACCCGCTGGCCACCGGCTTGCTGCCGCTGTGCTTTGGCGAGGCGACCAAGTTCTCGCAGGACCTGCTAGAGGCCGACAAGACGTACGAAGCCACCGTGCGCCTTGGCCTCAAGACCGCGACCGGCGACGCCGAGGGCGAGGTGATCGCCGAGCGTCCGGTAACCTGCGATATCGAGGCGCTTCGCACTGCAATGCAGCGCTTCGCGGGCGAAATCGAGCAGGTGCCGCCGATGCATTCCGCACTGAAGAAGGACGGACGTCCGCTGTACGAATACGCACGTGCTGGCCAGACCGTGGAGCGCGCCGCGCGCCGCGTTACCATCCACGAAATCACGCTGCTCGATTGCGGGCTGCCGCAGGCGCCCACCTTCAGCATGCGCGTGACCTGCAGCAAGGGCACCTATATCCGCACCCTGGCCGAGKACATCGGCGACGCGCTTGGGTGTGGCGCGCACCTGACCGGCTTGCGCCGTACGGCGGTAGGCGACCTGAGCCTGGAAGGCGCGGTCACGCTGGAGCAGATCGAGCAGCGCGCCGACGAGGAGCGCCCCGGCATGCTTGCGCCGGTCGATGCGCTGTTGCAGCGCTGCGTAGCGGTGACGCTCGACGAGGCCGCGATGGCGCGCTTCCTGCAGGGCCAGCGCATCGCGCAGCGCGACCTGCCGGCAGGCGTGGCACTGGCGGAAGACGAACTCGCCAGTGTCTATGGCGGCGAGCCGCGCCGCTTGCTTGGCGTGGCGCGCATGCGTGAAGGCGCCTTGCGGCCCGAGCGGCTGGTCAAGCTCTAACGCGGCCAATGCGGCCAATGCGGCTGCATCAGGCAAGAAAGCCGGGCTACGTGGTGCTATTGATATTGACGATGAGCCGGAAAGCACGAGGCCGATGCCTGTGACGGCATCGGCCTCGCTGTGCAGCGGTCAAGATAGGTCGGGTTGTACGGGTTGACCTGTTCAACCAGTTGCGCGTGATGCAGCGCCGTGCGGTTTTCCCAGATGGTGGTCGAGATCGACGCACCGATCGCGCCAAACGTGATCCGCACGAAGTTGGACACCCCGGAGGCCGACGGGATCTTCTCCGGCGGCTGGCCCGACAGGATGATCGAGGTCAGCGGGATGAAGAACATCGCCATCGCCGCGCCCTGGATCAGCGTCGGGATCATCAGCGTGCGGGTATCGACCTGCAAGGTGAATCCCGAGCGCATCAGGCTGACCACGCCAAAGGTGACGAAGGCGAGGGTCGCGACCCAGCGCGCATCCATCTTGGGCAGGTTCTTGCCGATCAGCGGCGACAGCAGGATGGCGAAGATCCCGACCGGCGCCATCACGATGCCGGCATCCGTCGCGGTATAGCCGACGATGGTTTGCAGCCACAGCGGCAGGATCACCAGGTTGCCGAAGAACAGGCCGTAGGCCACCGAGATGGCCACCACCCCCGCGCTGAAGTTACGTCCCTTGAACAAGGTGATATCGACGATCGGATGCTTCTCGTAGCTCTCCCAGATCAGGAAGAACAGGAAGCCCACAATGGCCACTACCGTCAACACGACGATCGAGGTCGAGTGGAACCAGTCGAGCTCCTTGCCCTTGTCGAGCATGAGCTGCATCGAGCCCACCCAGATCACCAGCAGCGCCAGCCCGATCCGGTCGATCGGCAGGATCTTGATCGGCGTCTCGCGGTCGCGGTAGATCGCCCAGGTCGCATAGGCGGCGCCCAGGCCCACCGGGATGTTGATGTAGAAGATCCACGGCCAGGTCATGTTGTCCGAGATCCAGCCGCCCAGCAGCGGCCCCATGATCGGCGCCACCAGCGTGGTCATGCCCCATAGGGCGAGCGCCATGGTGCTTTTCTGCGGCGGATAGCTCGACAGCAGCAGCGATTGCGACAGCGGAATCATCGGCCCCGCCACGGCGCCTTGCAGCACGCGCGCGGCCAGTAGCACTTCGAGGTTGGGCGCGACACCGCACAGCCACGACGAGATCACGAACAGCAGGATCGAAGTGATGAACAGCCGCACCGCCCCGAAGCGCGTGGTCATCCATCCGGTCAACGGGACCGAGATGGCATTGGCCACGGCGAACGAGGTGATGACCCAAGTGCCCTGGTTGGGCGCCACGCCAAGGTCGCCCGAGATGGCCGGGATCGATACGTTGGCGATCGAGGAGTCGAGCACGTTCATGAACGTGGCCAGCGACAGCGCGATCGTGCCGACGATCAGCTTTGCGCCCGACAACGGMACTGGCGCGGCGGGGCGCGCCGCTGGCGCTGTTGAGCCAGGCGAGGCGCCGTCGCGCGCGGGGAGGGAGGTAGCCATGTTCAGGTGTTGGCGGGCTTGGCGCCAGCCGGCGCCGACGACACCGGCGCTGCCATGGGCTCGGCCGCCTGGCGGCCGCCGTTGTTCAGCGAGATGATGCGGGCGATCAGCGCGTCGGCGTCCTGCGCGACCTTCTCATAGACGTCGGTCTGCATCGGGCGCGCAACCGTGGCGTTGGTCATGGCCGCGCCTTCTTCCTTGCGCACATCCACCGTCACGTTCATCGACAGGCCAACCCGCAGCGGGTGGTCCTTGAGTTGCTGCGGGTCCAGCGCGATGCGCACCGGCAGGCGTTGCACCACCTTGATCCAGTTGCCGGTGGCGTTCTGCGCCGGCAGCAGCGAGAAGGCCGAGCCGGTGCCGGCCGAGAAGCCTTCCACCTTGCCGTTGTAGGTCACCTTGGAGCCGTACAGGTCGGCCTCCAGCGTGACCGGCTGGCCCACGCGCATATGCGTGATCTGCACTTCCTTGAAGTTGGCGTCGATCCACACCTGGTCCAGCGGCACCACGGCCATCAGTGGCGCCCCCGGGGCCACGCGCTGGCCGACCTGCACCGAGCGCTTGGCCACGTAGCCGGTCACCGGCGCGGGCAGCGTCGAGCGTGCGAACGCGAGATAGGCGGCACGCAGGTTGGCGGCCGCGCGCTGCACGTTGGGGTGCTTCTCCACCGTGGTCTGGTCGGTCAGCACCTTGTTGGATGCCAGTTGCTCGCGCGTGGCCAGCAGTGCCGATTGCGCGGCCGTGAGGGCGGTCTGCGCGTGCGAGATTTCTTCGCCCGAAACCGCGCCGGAGCCGGCGATGGCCTCGCGGCGCTTGAGATCTTCACGCGCCTTGGCCACATCGGCTTCGCGCATGGTCACGTTGGCCGCCAGCGAGCCGTTATTGACGTAGAGCGTGCGCACTTCACGCACGGCTTGCGCCAGTTGCGCCTCGGCCTGCTCCATGGCGACCTGCGAGTCGGCGCGGTCGAGCTGGATCAGGGGCTGGCCCGCGGTGACCAGCTGCGTGTCGTCGGCCGCGATCGAAATCACGGTACCGCCGACCAGCGGGGTGACCTGCACCACGTTGCCCGCGACATACGCGTCGTCGGTGCTCTCGAAGTGGCGCGCGTATATGCCCCAGTAGATGCCGTAGGCCACGCCGGCCACCACTACCGCGGCGGTCAGCGAGAGCAGCAGGCGCTTGCGCTTGCCGTTGTTGTTGACGGGAGCCGCCGGGGAGGCGGGAGTCTGGGCCGCTTGCTTGTTATCGCTCATGATCGTCTTTTAAGAATGCTGTCGGTACCGCTCGTTGTTCTTCCGGCTGCTTTGCCGTAGCCACCTAACCGTTTAGCCGCGTGCCTCGGCTGGCTTTTGCGCATCCGTCCCGGCGCCTTCGGCTTGCTCCTGGTAACCCCCGCCGAGCGCCTTCATCAGGCCCATCTGCAGGTCCAGGCGGCGCGCCTGCAGGTCGGTGGCAAGGCGGCGTTGCTGCAGCACGTTGCTTTCGGCATTGAGCACCGTGAGCTGGGTGCCCAGCCCGGCCTTGTAGCGGATGGTGGACAGTGCGTAGGCACGCTCGGCGAGAGCCAGCGCCTCGCGCTGGGCCGTGATCTGCGTGTCCACGCTGCGGATGCTGGCCACCGTGTCGGCGGTTTCGCGCAGCGCATCGACCAGCGCCTGGTTGTAGTTGGCCACGGCGAGGTCGTATTGCGCGTACTTGCCCTTCAGGTTGGCGCGCAGCTTGCCGCCCTCGAAGATCGGCAGGCGGATCGCCGGGCCGATGCCAAAAGTCCGGCTGATGCCCATCAGCAGGTTGGATGGGTCCAGCGACGCAACGCCGGCAAACGCGGACAAGGTGACGGCCGGCAGGAATTCCGTGCGCGCCACCTCGATATCCTTGCTGGTGGCCTCCACGCGCCAACGTGCGGCAACCAGGTCCGGGCGGCGGCCCAGCAGATCGATGGTGAGGTTGTCCGGCAGCAGCGGCGTGCTTTGCGCCAGGATGGTCGGGCGCTGGATCGCCAGGCCGCGGTCCGGGCCCTTGCCCAGCAGCGCGGCGAGCTGGTTGCGCGCCAGCAGGATGTCTTCATCTATGCGCAGCAGGTCGGTCTGTGCCGATGCCACCGTGCCGCGCGCCTGCGTGGTTTCGACCTGCGTGTCCAGGCCGGCGTTGAGCCGGTCGCGTGACAGGTCGCTCAGGCCGCGGCGCTGGGCAATGGCGCGCTCGGCCACGTCGCGTTGCGCGTACAAGGCGGCAAGGCGGGCATAGGTGCGGGCGACCGACGTGGTGAGGATCAGGCGCGAAGCCTGGCTTTCGGCCTCGGCGGCGCGGTCGTCGGACAGCGCGGCTTCGAGCGCCTTGCGGTTCTTGCCCCAGAAGTCGAAATCATAGGAGAGCCCGGCCTGCAGGCGTGACTGGTTTTGCCACGAGCCGGCCAGCGGCGTGCCTTCGAACAGGTCCGTTTGCGAGAAGCGCTGGCGCAGCAGGCTGCCGTCAAAGTCGACGTGCGGGTACAGCGCGCTGCGCGTGGCGTCGGCCATCGCGCGGGAGGCTTCCACGCGCGCGAAAGCGGCTTGCAGGTTGGGGCTGTCCTTGACCGCCTCGTCGACCAGGGCGCGCAGTTGCGGGTCCTTGAACTGGTCGACCCAGTCAAGCGAAGGCCACTGGCCATGCTGCGAGGGCAGGGCCTGGGCGCTGGCGAGCGAGGCCGGCGCGGTAACGGTCTGCGTGCTGTGCGAGTTGCCGAACGCGGCGCAGCCCACCAGCACCGCGGCCGCCAGTGCGCTCAGCACCAGCGTGCCGGCCCGGCGGCCCGCCGCGCGCGCGCGCGGCGACAAAGCGGAAAAAGAAGAGAGAGCTTGGTTCATCTGGGTGCCCTGCGATAGAGCGTTAGTGTTTGTTCTTGTATTTGAGAGATCGTGGCGCCGCTGGCGTCACTGGCCGCCAAGCCTGGCCGCTACCCGCTGTTGTTGCCGATGATCCGGTGCAGCATCGAGCGGAAGGTCTRCAGTTCGGCTTCGGAGAAGCCGCGGAAATGCCGGTTCAGCACGCGGCAATAGATCTGGGGCAGCTGGTCCACGAGGATCTGGCCGGCGGGCGTGATCGACAGGTCGACCACGCGCCGGTCGGCATCGCTGCGCTGGCGCTCGATCAGGCCGCGCTTTTCCAGGCGGCTGAGCAGGCGCGTGACCGAACCCATATCGCAATTGAGCTCCCGGCCAAGGTCAGTCACCGTGCTGCCACGTCCGGCGGCCAGCATCATCAGGCAGGTGGCCTGGGCGTGCGTGATGTCCAGGCCATCGWCCTCCTGTTCCACGCCGTGCGACAGCAAGCTCTTGGCGCGCGCCATCAGATAGCCGATGCTCTCGCCCATGCGGTATTCGGCCGGGTCGAACGGGAAGGCTTCGTCGGAAATGGGTTGGCTCTGCTCGGACATCTCGGCTTGGTGCTTGTCGGTGCAATGTTTGCCGTGGCAACTATATGTTCACGTTCACCGATCCGCAAGGACGTCAATTTGCTATTGCGGATATCGCAATAATTGGGTTTGTGGCGGGGCGGCGGCTTGGGAAGCTTCCCAACGTCGTCCTCGGGTTTTGCGCCGCAGCATGCTATAATTTCGGGTTATCTTTTGATGCTCAGCMCCAAAGCGAGACGCTGCAATGACCCGCGCCATCCGCAATATCGCCATCATCGCTCACGTCGATCATGGCAAGACCACTCTGGTCGACCAACTCCTGCGCCAGGCAGGCACCTTCCGCGACAACCAGCAAATGGTCGAGCGCGTGATGGACTCGAACGACATTGAAAAGGAACGCGGGATCACCATCCTCGCGAAGAACTGTGCTGTCGAATACAACGGCACCCACATCAATATCGTCGATACCCCTGGCCACGCCGACTTCGGCGGTGAAGTGGAGCGCGTGCTGTCGATGGTTGACGGCGTGCTGCTGCTGGTTGACGCTGTCGAAGGCCCGATGCCGCAGACCCGTTTCGTCACGCGCAAGGCGCTGGCGCTGGGCCTGAAGCCGATCGTGGTGATCAACAAGGTCGACCGTCCGGGCGCGCGTCCGGAATGGGTGATCAACCAGACGTTCGACCTGTTCGACAAGCTSGGCGCCACCGAYGAGCAGCTCGATTTCCCGGTAATCTACGCATCCGGCCTGAACGGCTACGCTGGCCTGACCGACGACGTGCGCGAAGGCGACATGAAGCCGCTGTTCGAGACCGTGCTGGCCAAGGTGCCGGTCCGTGACGACAACCCGGACGGTCCGCTGCAGCTGCAGATCATCTCGCTCGATTACAACAGCTATGTCGGCAAGATCGGCGTAGGCCGCATTTCGCGTGGCCGCGCCCGTTCGCTGCAAGACGTGGTGGTCAAGTTCGGCCCGGAAGGCAACCCCATCAAGGGCCGTATCAACCAGGTGCTGAAGTTCCAGGGCCTGGAGCGCGAGATCGTGGCAGAAGCCGAAGCTGGCGACATCGTGCTGATCAACGGCATCGAAGAGCTGGGCATTGGCTGCACCGTGTGCGCGCCGGACGCGCAAGACGCGCTGCCGATGCTGAAGGTGGACGAGCCCACGCTGACCATGAACTTCTGCGTCAACACGTCGCCGCTGGCCGGCCGTGAAGGCAAGTTCGTGACCAGCCGCCAGCTGCGCGAACGCCTGGACCGCGAACTGAAGTCGAACGTGGCGCTGCGCGTGGCCGAGACCGGCGACGACACCATCTTCGAAGTGTCGGGCCGCGGCGAGCTGCACCTGACCATCCTGCTGGAAAACATGCGCCGCGAAGGCTACGAGCTGGCCGTGTCGCGCCCGCGCGTGGTGTTCAAGGAAATCGACGGCGTCAAGCACGAGCCGTACGAACTGCTGACCGTGGACGTCGAAGAYGGCCACCAGGGCAGCGTGATGGAAGAGCTGGGCCGCCGCAAGGGCGAACTGCTCGACATGGCGTCCGACGGCAAGGGCCGTACCCGCCTCGAGTACCGCGTTCCGGCCCGCGGCCTGATCGGCTTCCAGGGCGAGTTCCTGACGCTGACCCGCGGCACCGGCCTGATCAGCCACATCTTCGACGACTACGCGCCCCTGCGCGAAGGCGGCCTGGGTGAGCGCCACAACGGCGTGCTGATCTCGCAGGACGACGGCGATGCCGTGGCCTACGCACTGTGGAAGCTGCAGGATCGCGGCCGCATGTTCGTCAAGCCGGGCGATGCACTGTACGAAGGCATGATCATCGGCATCCACAGCCGCGACAACGACCTGGTTGTGAACCCGATCAAGGGCAAGCAGCTGACCAACGTGCGTGCCTCGGGTACCGACGAAGCCGTGCGCCTGGTCACGCCGATCCAGATGTCGCTGGAATACGCCGTGGAGTTCATCTCCGACGACGAGCTGGTGGAAATCACGCCGAAGAGCATCCGCCTGCGCAAGCGTCACCTGAAGGAGCACGAGCGTAAGCGTGCTTCGCGCGAATCCGTGTAAGCGTTTTCGTCCCAGGCTACTTTGCCAGCAAAAAACCGCGCCTTGTGCGCGGTTTTTTGTTGCCGGTTTTTCTTGGCGCTCTTGTTTTGGCTATCCAGCCTATCCAGCCATCATGCGTCCTGGCTGCGATCCGTCCCAGATGCGATGCCGGCCAGCGGCGCATCCCCGGCTGCCAATTCGTGCGGATGACGCCACTCGGGCGGCTTCCAGAGATGCCGCAGGTCGCGATGACGCCACGCGTCGGCGAACATGCCGCGCCATTCATGGAAGGTGAGCGTGATCGGGTTATGGCTGGCGATGCGACGCGTGATGCCGTACTCGGGCGGCGCCTCTTCAGGCACGAAGGAGCCGAACATGCGGTCCCACACGGTCAGCACGCCCGCATAGTTGCGGTCGATGTACTGCGGATTGCGCGCATGGTGTACCCGGTGCACTGACGGCGTATTGAACAGCCATTCAAGCCGGTGCCAGCGGCCGCCCAGCCGGGTGTGCACGAAAAACTGGAAGGCCAGGTTCAACCCCACCGCCAGGATCACCCAGTCGGGCGTGAAGCCGATCAGCGCCAGCGGAATCCAGAACAGCCACATGCCCGAGAGCGGATACGTCAGGCTCTGGCGGAACGCCGTCGAGAAATTCATGCCCTCCGAGGAATGATGGGTAACGTGCGAAGCCCACATCCAGCGCACCCGATGGCTGGCGCGATGAAACCAGTAGTAAAGGAAATCCTGCAGCAGCAGCAAGAGCAGGAACGACCAGACCGTCTGCGGCATCGCCTTCAGGCCATGCTGGTAGCTCCATGTGTAGACCGTGCGCACCATCAGCCACAGGAAGAACGCGTCCGACGCCTGGTGCATCAGCGCCAGCGCGGCGTTGGACGCGGTATCGCGCAGGCTGTAGATGGCGGGGTCGCGGCGCGCCCAGTACCAGGCCTCCGCGCCGATGGTCAGCACGAAGACCGGCGCAAATGCCAGCAGGATCAGGCCAGGATCGATTGTTGACGGTGTCATGCGCAAAGTGTTGCCCGATTCTGTCGGTTTTGCCTGGAGGCGATCCTCTATACGGTCGTGCGGTGTTGCCAAATGCGCACGCTGAGGCACCCAAAACTGCTTACTACGCACATTCGCATTCCTGACCATTTTGCACGACTGAATATCCACATGCGCGGGGTCAAGGAGCGGTGAGGGGCGCCGTTATAGCGGGGCGGCCAAAAACGGAGCCGCATCAGCGCTAAAACCAACGGGGAGCCCTCATGTTTCGCAACACGACTATCGGTACAAGATTGTGGAYTCTGACTATCGTCACCAATGCATTGTTGCTGATTGTCGGTGCCGTAGGCTGGCTTGGCATGTCGCGCAGCAATGACGCCACGCGGCAGATCTACCAGCATCAGCTCTCCGCCGCGGTCAGCCTGGCCGAGGCGCGTTCCAACCAGTTGCTCGTGCGGGTCTTGCTCGACCAGGCCACCTTCGCCGCCGATCCCGCCGACGCCCGTGCGCGCGCCGATACCGCAGAGGGGTTTGCGCGCCAGTCCGATGCGGCCTGGAAGGCCTATCTGGCACTGCCGCGTTCGGCGGAAGAAGCCCGCGCGGCCGCGGACGTCGCCGCCAAGCGCGAGGCGTTGTTCACGCAAGGTGTGTCGCCGATGATTGCCGCGCTCAAGCAAGGCGACCGCGAGGCGGTGATGCGCGCCGTGCTGGAAACCATTCCCAAGCTCGACATCGCTTTCACCGCCGTTAATACCGAGCTGGGCAAGCTGCAGCTCGCCGGCGCGCTGGAGGTCTATCACGGGTCGCAGGAGCGCTACACCACGCTGCGCTCGCTGTCGATCGGCGTGCTGGGGTTTGGCTTGTGCTTCAGCACGGTGGTGGCCTGGCGCCTGCGCCGCTCCATCGTGGGGCCGCTCGATACCGCCATCGCCCGCTTCGCGCGCATCGCTGCCGGCGATCTTGGCGCCAAGGAGGATGGCGCCGGCTCGGGCGCCGAGGCAGAGCGCAGCGAGACTGGCCGCATGCTTGCCATGCTCGGGCACATGCAAGAGAGCCTGGCCGCGATGGTGAGCGACGTGCGCGGCGGGGCCGATTCCATTGCCGCTGCCAGCAAGCAGATTGCCAGCGGCAACAGCGACTTGTCGCAACGCACGGAGCAGCAGGCCGCGTCGCTCGAGGAGACGGCGTCCAGCATGGAGGAGCTCACGGGCACGGTGCGCCAGAACGCGGACAGCGCGCGCGAGGCCAATGACCTGGCCAGCAGCGCCACCGGCCTGGCCGAGCGTGGCAGCGACGCGGTGGCGCGCGTAGCCAGCACCATGCAGGCGATCGACGCCAGCGCCAACAAGATCGTCGACATCATCGATGTGATCGAGAAGATCGCGTTCCAGACCAATATCCTCGCCCTCAACGCGGCGGTGGAAGCCGCGCGGGCCGGCGAGCACGGACGAGGCTTCGCGGTGGTCGCGGGCGATGTGCGCGATCTCTCGCAGCGCTGCGCGGGCGCGTCCAAGGAGATCCGCACACTGATTGGCGACTCGGTGTCGCGCGTGCGCGCCGGCGGCGAGATGGTCGAGCAAGCAGGGCAGGTGATGCAGGAAATGGTGGGCGCGGTGCGCCGCGTGAGCGGCATCATGGGCGGCATCAGCTCGGCGTCCGATGAGCAATCGCGCGGCATCGAGCAGGTCAACCAGGCGGTGGCGCAGATGGACGGCATGACCCAGCAGAACGCCGCGCTGGTCGAGCAGGCCGCTGCGGCTGCGGCTTCGCTGGAGGACCAGGCGCAGCGGCTCACCGGGCTGATGTCGGCATTTCGGGTGGCCTGAAGGCAGTGCCTCGGACGCCGCTCAGGGGGGTGCGGCGCGCAGCTTGGCTGGTGTAAAGTTGCGGGTTGCATTCGCGGAGAAAAGAGACATGACTGACTTGGTCACAAGCGAGATCCAGGGCGGCATCGGCTACCTGACGCTGAACCGCCCCCAGGCGCTCAACGCACTGTCGCTCGAGATGATTCGCGCCATCACCCAGGCGCTCAATGCATGGGCGGTGGCGCCCGAAGTGGCGGCCGTGGTCATTGCCGGCGCGGGCGGCAAGGCTTTTTGCGCTGGAGGCGACATCCGCTTCTTCCACAAGGCCGCGCTTGCCGGCGATCCGGCGCTCGATCAGTTCTTCGTCGAGGAATACGCGCTCAATCACTTGATCCATACCTACGCCAAGCCTTACATCGCGCTCATGGACGGTGTGGTGATGGGCGGCGGCATGGGCATCTCGCAAGGCGCACGCCGTCGTCTGGTGACCGAGCGGACCAAGATGGCAATGCCGGAGACCAATATCGGCTTGTTCCCGGACGTGGGCGGCGGCTGGTTCCTGTCGCGCACGCCCGGTCGCCTGGGCGAATACCTGGGCCTGACCGGCGCCATGATTCATGCTGCCGACGCGTTGTACGCAGGCCTGGCGGATGCTTACCTGCCGGGCAATGCCATGGCGGAACTGGTGGAGGTGCTGCGCGCGCGTCAGTTTGCCGATGGCGATGCCGTGCTCGCCTGCATCGACGAGGCCACCGCGGCGCACCGCGCCGCCTGCCCGCCGGGCGAAAGCCAGCTGGCCAAGCTGCAGGACCAGATCGACGGCCTGTTTGCCGGCGCCTCGGTGACCGGAATCGTGGCAGCAGTGAGCGATGCCGGCTCCGACTGGGCTGCGCAGACGGCCGCCATGCTGCGCGCGCGTTCGCCTCTGATGCTCAACGTCACGCTGGAGCAGATCCGCCGCGCCCGCACCATGGCGCTGAACGACGAGCTGCGCATGGAGCTGGACATGATGTACTACGTGTTCCGCCATGGCGACGGCGTCGAAGGCATTCGCGCGCTGGCAGTCGACAAGGACCACGCGCCGAAGTGGCAGCCCGCGCGCCTCGATGAGGTCACCCGCGAGCGCGTGCACGCGTTTTTCGATAGCCCCTGGGCGCACGGCGAGCATCCGCTGGCGGCGCTGTAGGCGGGCGACTGGCGGCTCCTTTCGCGCAAATGGATTAGAGTGACGCTTGGACCGGCCGCCGCGGCGCAGCAATGCGGCGCGCGAGTGCCGGCTCCGCCCACCCATAGTGCTGTGAACGAGAAAGGAATCGCGATGAGTACTCCACGTGACGTAGCCGTATTGGTAGGCAGCCTGCGCAAAGACTCTTTCAACCGCAAGCTGGCACTCGCGCTGGCCGCGATGGCGCCCGCCGGGCTCAAGCTCGACATCGTCGAAATCGGCCAGTTGCCGCTGTACAACCAGGACGACGACACCAGCCCGCCCGCGCCATGGGTTGCCTTTCGCGACCGCATCCGGCGCGCCGACGCCGTGCTCTTCGTGACACCCGAGCACAACCGCTCGGTGCCGGCCGCGCTCAAGAACGCCATCGACGTCGGCTCGCGTCCCTACGGCCAGAGCGCCTGGGACGGCAAGCCCGGCGGCGTGATCAGCGCCTCGCCTGGTGCTGTCGGTGGCTTCGGCGCCAACCACCACCTGCGCCAGTCGCTCGTTTTCCTCAATATCCCGGTCCTTCAGCAACCGGAGGCTTACATCAGCGGCGTTGACAAGCTCTTCGACGAGCAGGGCGGTATCGCCAGCGAGTCCACTCGCGGCTTCCTGGGCAAATACCTGGCTACCTATGCCGCCTGGATCGAGCGCAACGCGGCTCGTTAGCCGGCAAAGTAGCCGCCAAAGCTCCCAAAACCCATCCCCCAAAAACACTGACGCCCGTTGCCGACAGGGCAACGGGCGCGGAGGGCAGAATATCGCTGCCTTGCGCTTCTGATTCGACTTACTTGCGCTTGATGTCCCCGGCCGGCCGCGACTGCGTGCCTGCCAGCGGTTGGCCTGGAAAGCCCTCCGGATAGCTGATGACGCGCAAGGCTCCCCCGAGCTTACGCGACGTCCATGCATGACCGGCGCGCGTTCTCGCGCCGCCTGTGATTGCCACCATGGCTTCTCTGTCGAGATCCACGCTGTCCGGCAAATCCTTGATGACGATGACGGCCATGACTTCCTCCTGCAGGGTGGCGAAGGCCGGCTCTGCCGGGGTTCGCCGGGTGGGTGCGCGCGATGCGGCAAGCCCAGCCAGATCAGTATAGGCCACGGGTTTTACCTCCGGGGCAGTGCCAGCTCGCGCGCAACAACCGTGGAAACCCTTGGGTTTCCACGGAGCGGGGCGCATCTCGCYCAGACCGCGGCGTGGGTGGCGGCCCACTGCGACGGGTTGACGTCGATGCTCAGCGGGCCAAAGCCGGAGCCGATCACGCCGACGTTGTTGAGCGTGTTTACGTTGATGCTCTGCAACTGGGCGATGTTCTGGTTGACGTTGACATTGACGTTGGCCACCGGGCCCAGTCCTTGCAACCAGGAATTGCCGCCGCGCACCGCGGCCAGGGACTTGCTGTCGAGGTCTTGGTTCAGGGCGAGGTCGCGCACGATGATGGATGACATGATGGTTCTCCTAGACTTCACTTGACTTGATTGCTGGACATGGCGGCTACTGGCCGGCAGCGGAGGCGGCGGTGCCGCCTCTTGCCGGTGCCGTGACCATTCAATAAATGTTGTTGCTGGCGTTCTGCGTCGACGTCACGTGGGACTTGATGTCGTCGGCAAAGGCCGTGTTGTTGCCGTTCATGTTGACGACGTTCTGCGTCTGCCCGATCAGTTGCTGGGCATTGAAGGTCGAGTCGATCTTGGTCAGGCTGAAGACGGGCATGAAGGGCACGAAGCCGCCGCGCACGGCGCGCATGGCGCGGGTGTCGAGTTCTTCGGTGACCGGCAGGTCCTTGATGGCGAGGGTGGTAGTCATGGCAGTTCTCCGGGGTATTCAGTCGTTTGCGAATTCAGCTTGGGGCGTGGCCCGCGGCTCAGTAGATGTTGTTGCTGGCGTTTTGCGTCGAGTCGACATGGGACTTGATGTCGGCCACGAAGGCGGCGTTGTTGCCGTTCATGTTGACGACGTTCTGGGTCTGGCCGATCAGCTGCGAGGCATTGAAGGTCGAGTCGAGCTTGACCGAGCTGAAGACGGGCATGAAGGGCACGAAGCCGCCGCGCACGGCACGCATGGCGCGGGTGTCGAGTTCTTCGGTGACCGGCAGGTCCTTGATGGCGAGGGTGGTAGTCATGGCAGTTCTCCTTGGGAGCGATTGGGACTTGGGTTCATTTGGGTTGAGCATCTGTGCTGCGCTCGGGAGGTACAAACGCATGGAGTGTGCCAAGGCGGGCCATGCCATCGCGGATCGCCCGCAAACGCAGGCTGGGCCTGTGGAAAAAATGGATCGAGCCGAAAGGACGTGCCAGCAAGCGCTCCGGAGCGGCCCGGATCTGATGGGCGGCGGCCAACACAACAGACACCATGTGTTTGCTCGCTGGTGACAAACGCCCGCCGCATGCGGCGCGCACGGCCGGTGCGATGAAGACACGAGGGAGTTGTGCGGCGAGCGCCGCCTGGCAAGCGCGCAATAACGCGGCGATGTGCGAGCGGCACGCGTCATGCGCCGCCGCGAGAAAAGCGCGAACCCGAATGAACGACCTGAACGACCGAAGTTACTTCACGTAGATCGTGATCTTCTTGGAGTAGATCGGCGGGTTGTGCGGAATGTGCTTGTCGTCGGCCATCAGCAGTTGCAAGGTGTGTTTGCCCGGCGGCAGCTCGATCGTGGTCTCCGTCTCGCCGGCGCCGAAATGCAGATGGTTGCGGTCGTTCGGGATTTCCTTGTCCATGGGCGGCAGGTCGGTATCGATCAGCAGATGGTGATGGCCGCTGTTCGGAAACTTCACGCCGCGTGGCGCTACGCCCATGCCGCGCAGCCCGAACCACACCTTGATCGGCTTGCCCGCCGGCAGGACCTGGTTGTTGTTGGGAAAGCCGATATACAGGTAGGCATGGGCGGGCGCGGGCGTGGCGTCCGCGATTGCGCCGCCCGGCGTGCCACCGATCAGAAGCAGGCTGGCGGCAAGCGCAGCAGCCGGAATGAGCTTACGCATGGACTGTCTCCCGTATCGTGCCGCCGGCCCGGCGGCCCGGGGCCTTATCGAACGGTGATGGTGATCTTCTTGGAGTAGATCGGCGGGTCGTGGGGCTTGTGGTCCTTGTCGCCGAGCAGCAACTGCAAGGTGTGCTTGCCCGGTGGCAGTTCGATCCGCGCCTCGGTCTCGCCGGCGCCGAAGTGCAGGTGGTTCCGGTCATTCGGAATCTCCTTGTCCATCGGCGGCAKGTCCGTGTCGATCAACAGGTGGTGGTGGCCGACGTTGGCCATGTCGATGCCCTTGGGGGCGATCCCCATATTGCGCAGGCCCATGCGCACCCAGAATTTGCCACCATCGATCACGGCGCCATCGGGCGGCCAGATAATGTAGACCTCGGCATTGGGTGGGGATGTCGTGGATAACGAGATCGAAGGCAACGGAGCCAGCAGCGACGCTGCCAATGTGCCGAGCACGGTTCGCCTGTGCATACGTTAGCCCTCCCGAACAGCTTGTCTCGAACGCGGTGAATTCTTGCTATTTGTTCTTGCTATTTGTGTTTGGCTTTTGGCGGATTCGTCGATTGGCTTCAGGCCGGCGCGCTGCATTTCGTCATCCAATTTCGTCATTCAGCTTAGAACGGAAAACAGCAAAAAGATACTTGGCGATACCCTGCGCCGCGTCGGCGCCGCGCGGTTGTGAGCTTGCTACGCCACCCGGTGTTGCGAAGCACCTCCGGATTCACAATCGCTGTGCTATGGTTGATTGAGCCAGCCCAGTGCCGCTAGCGCTGCATCACGTCGGCGCAAAGGACAAGGCGGGCCGGCCAGGTGATGGCCGGGCATCATCGCTCTCGCGTGCCGCGTCACGCCGTTGGCACGTGGGCCGCCGATGCACTTCGGCGCCGTACGAACAAGGCCTGCATATGTGGCGAAAATTCCTTGTCGTGTGCCTGCTTGGGTTGGCTGCGGCCGTGAGGGCCGAAGCCGGTATCGACACGCCAACCCTCCCCCCCGAAGCAAAGCACCCGGCCGCCGCCCCCGCAAGCGCTCCGGGCAGGCGCCTCGCCCTGGTCATCGGCAACGGCGCCTATGTGGACGAGCCGCTGCCCAACGCCGCCAATGACGCCCGGGCAATGCGCCGCACCTTGGCCGCGCTCGGCTTCGACGTCATGCTCCGCGAGAACCTGGACCGGGAAGGCATGGCGCGAGCGCTTGCCGAATTCCAGCAGCGCCTGCAGGCCGGCGGCACGGCTTTGTTCTATTTCGCGGGACACGGCATCGAGGTCGCGGACAGCCCGGTGATGATTCCCGTCGATGCCGGCAGCCGCACACCTGGCCGCTTGCTCACCGCTGGCACCGGGCTTGGCGCCGTACTGGCCAGCATGTCGGCGCCAAGGCCGGACATGCTTAACGTGGTGATCCTCGATAGCTGCCTGGACAACCCCTATCGCGGCAGTGCCGTCAAGCCGCCCGCCGCCCCCGCCAACACGCTGATCGCCTATGCCACGGCCCCCGGCGCCGTGGCAGCCGAAGGGGCGCGGCACGGTGCGTTCACCAGCGCCCTGCTGCGCACGATGCGCGTGCCCGGCCTTGATGCCGAGGCCGCCCTGCGCCGGGCTGGTGATATCGTGAGCCAGCAAACAGGGCGGCGGCAGCAACCGTGGATATCCTCGTCGTTATCCGCCCCGCTCCGATTCGCGGCGAACGCCTCGGCCACCAGCGAAAACGTCAACGTCAACGTCGACGACAATGACAACGCAGCCATCACGCACGCACACAGGCAAGCCGATGCGCTGATCCTTGCGCAGCATCGCGGCATCCTTCCCAAGGACAGCGACGAGCAGTACGAGCTCAGTTTCTGGGACTCCATCAAGAACAGCAATTTCGCAAGCGATTACGAGGCCTACCTTAAGGCCTATCCGAACGGCCGCTTTGCGCCTCTGGCACGCGCCAGGATCGAGCGGCTACGCGCGGCCGGGGCGCCTGCCGAGCGTGCTCGCACGCCAGGCGCCTCATCCGGGCCAGCCACCGCGCAAGGCACCGTCACGCCGCCGCCAGCGCGCACCCAGTCCGGCAAGGTGCAAGCGCCGCCTGCCGCGCCCTCACCAACCGCACCATCCGCACCTGCCGCATCCGCTCCACCCGCACCGGCCGCAAGCGCACCCGCCACGCAACGAGCTGCCGTGGCCGGCGCCGTGACAGTCGAGATCAGGCCGGGCGAGGTCAAGGACTGCCCGGCCTGTCCCGTGCTGCACAGCCTGCCGACGGGCAGCTTCACCATGGGCAGCAACGGCGGTGACCCGACCGAGAAGCCACCGCATCACGTCACCATCGGCCAGCCCTTTGCCATCGGCAAGTACGAAGTCACGGTGGAACAATGGAGCGCCTGCGCCGATGCGGGTGCATGCCAGCGCATCGCGACTGTCGCCAACGCACCCAGGAACGCCCCAGTGCGCGATGTGAGCTGGGACGATGCCCAGCAGTACGTCGCCTGGCTAAGCAAGGTCAGCGGCAAGCACTACCGCCTGCCGACCGAAGCCGAGTGGGAATACGCCGCCCGGGGCGGCACCGCGACGCTCTACTGGTGGGGCGACCAGATGCGCAAAGGCACGGCCAACTGCAAGGACTGCGGCGAACCGTGGAATGCCGACGCGCCCGCCAACGTCGGCTCCTTTGCCGCCAATGGCTACGGCCTCCACGACATGAACGGCAGCGTGTGGGAATGGGTCGCCGACTGCTGGCACATCTCCTACAAGAACGCGCCTGCCGACGGACGTGCCTGGGACGAGCCCGGCTGCAGCGTGCGCGTGATCCGTGGCGGCTCATGGCATGAAGGCGCGAGCTACATGCTCTCCTCCACCCGTTTCAAGTACAGCGCGAGCGTGCGCCAGTCGCAGAACGGATTTCGCGTCGTGCGGGACCTGAAGTAGCCGCTGCCAATGTCGCCCTGCCTAGCTAGCGCGGGTTGGTAGATATCTGCACCATGTCGGCACCGATATGGCTTTCTCCGCGCTTGGCCGCCATCGGACCCAGTTGCCGATCAAGCGCGCGCAGGTAGTCCTGCCTGGACTCCGACTCCGGGCGCAGCGTGTCGAACAGCGGCGCGGGCGTGGTGATCAGCACGATCAACTCGGTGCCGAACGGCTTCGAGATCACCCAGTCCCCGAGGCTGCCCACGGCAGCGGTGTAGCTGGCGGGTGCCTGGTTGGCCTTGGCACGCTGGCTTGGCACCATATGCACGACCTTGCCATCGGCCATGTAGTAGTCGACGTAGACATAGGTGTCATAAGCCGGCGTGGTGATGTCCACGATCAGCGGCGTTCCCTCCGTGAGTTGCGCGCCGGGTGCACGGGTGCGGATCGTGGTCAGCGCGGTTGCGCTGCGGCGCCCCGACCAGTAAGGCGAGATCAGCTTGATCACGTCGCACTTGTCATCGCCCAGCGTCTGCACGTCCAGGTTCAGCGTCCGCACGCCGGGTACCGCGCTCAGCTCGTCTTTCAGCCGCTTGATGCCAAAGCGCTCCGCCACATAGCCACGCACCTGCAATACATGGTCCTGCCCGGTGGCCGACAGCAGCGAGCAAGGCGCGCGCGCCAGCACCGGCGCCACGGCCTGCATGGAGAGCGTGCGCTCGGGCCGGGCTTCCTCGCTCGGTTGCGCGGGCGGCGGCGAGCCCGGCGCCGCGGACGGCGTCACTGCGGCTTGGGGCGTGGCGGATACCACCGCGCTTGCCGAGGATTGCGCCGCAGGCTGCTGGCCCTCCTGCGCGGTGCGCGCGCGCCACACGTAGTAACCCAGCCCGCCGGCCAGCAGCACGCCGGCCACGGACGCGGCGCCCAGCTTGGCCATTGGCATGCCACCATGGCGCTCGGTGCCCATTTCGGCCAGGAAGCGCGCCACGGTAGGCGTGCGCGTTGCACGATCGAAAGACAGCGCTGCGCGCAGCGCGCGCCACTGCCCGCGGCTGAGCACCTTGGGACGCTGTGGCTTGAGGCCGGCGCCGCGCGCCTGGTTGGCCGACAGCCGCTCATAGGGGTGCCTGCCAGTCAGCAGTTCATAGGTCACGCAGGCCAGCGCGTAGATGTCGTCGCGCGGATCCGGCTCGCGATGCTCGAACATCTCGGGGCTGGCATAGGCGGGGGTCATGCCGCCGAGCGTGCCCGGGTCGAACACGGTCGGGTCCGCGTCGTCCGCCGGTTGCTGGAAGACGCGCGCGATGCCGAAATCGATCACCTTCACTTCACCGCTATCGGTGAGGAAGACATTGGCGGGCTTGAAGTCGCAGTGGACGAAGCCACGCTCGTGCGCATAGGACAGGGCCCGGCCCATGCCTGTGATGATCGGCAGTGCCTTGGCATAAGGCATGCCGGCAAAGTCTGGCGCGCGCAAGACACGATTCAGCGACTTGCCCGACAGGTACTCCATGGTCAGGTAGACCACCGAGCCATCACGGTCGAAGTCATAGACCGTCACGATATTGCGATGCGCCAGCGTCTGCGCCTTGCGCGCCTCGCGCTGCAGCGCGATCAGCGATTTCGGATGACCGCGGAACTGCACGTTGAGGACCTTGATGGCGATGTAAGGTTTGCGATCCGAGGCCTCGAGCTTGCGCAGGTCGAGCGCCTTGTAGACCGTCCCCATGCCGCCCACACCCAGGCACTCCTCCAGCACGAAGCGGCCATTCAAGGTATCGCCCACCCCTTTGGTCTGCTCCGCCCCGGCAATCGCCTGATCGCTCGCGGGCGGCTGCGATGGCAAGGAAGGCGCGGACGCCATGCCGGCGTGGCCAGTCTGCACGCGGGTTTCCTCGCCGCCATCCTCGAACTGGGTTGTCCCGCGGCGCTCTATGCGCTGCAACACCTCTTCATAAACGCCAGGCGGCAGCGGAAAGCGGGTGTTCTCCTCGCTGAGCATGTCCGCTAGCTGCGTGGCGCTTGCCTGGTCCACGGCCAAGGTGCTGTCAATGCGGGCCAACAGCTCGTCGTGCGACAGACCACCGCTTTGGAAGGTACGTATCAGGTCTGGAATGCTAGGCATCGATGCAGCCACGACGTGATTGCGCAAAGTTGCGCATTGAGCGCCCACTCGCCCTTCTACAGCGAGTACCTGCCCACGATGGATACTAGTGCGCACTCACGCCAATCGCAAACCCCTCGTGCATTGCATCAACGCCGGCAAGCCACGCCAGCGGCACGACGGTGCCACAAGAGCCGCTGCCTGTCGCGCATGCGCGAACACCCGGTGTTGTTGTGTTGGCCGCCGCCCATCAGATCCGGGCCGCTCCGGAGCGCTTGCTGGCACGTCCTTTCCGGCTCGATCCATTTTTGCCCCAGGCCCAGCCTGCGTTTGCGGGCGATCTGCGATGGCATGGCCCGCCTTGGCACACTCCRTGCGTTTGTACCTCCCGAGCGCAGCACAGATGCTCAACCGAAATGAACCCAAGTCCCAATCGCTCCCAAGGAGAACTGCCATGACTACCACCCTCGCCATCAAGGACCTGCCGGTCACCGAAGAACTCGACACCCGCGCCATGCGCGCCGTGCGCGGCGGCTTCGTGCCCTTCATGCCCATCTTCAGCTCGGTCAAGCTCGACTCGACCTTCAATGCTTCGCAGCTGATCGGCCAGACCCAGAACGTTGTGAACATGAACGGCAACAACGCCGCCTTCGTGGCCGACATCAAGTCCCATGTCKACTCGACGCAAAACGCCAGCAACAACATCTACTGAGCCGCGGGCCACGCCCCAAGCTGAATT
>NZ_JBFTSF010000103.1:0-19903 GCF_056399905.1 Cupriavidus sp. 01L46 | reverse complement strand
GCTCTATCCTTGGGTGTGGCTTCACGCACACAGAAACAGAGAACCAGGGATCGATTGATCGAGAGGACATAGGAGCGATATGCCAGCCCCCGCAATGACAACACGCAGCAGCCTACGGCATCGCCGGGTGGCATCCTGGCTTGCCTGCGCTTGCGCAGCCCTGGCGCTATGCGCCTGCGCGCCAGACTCGGTGCGCAACTACGAGGCAAAAGGCTTCAATGCCTACCTCGACAGCGTGCAGCGAGGCTGCCCGAACATGATGATCGGAAACAACAACATCAGCGATTGGCTACGCACCGACGGTGGCCAGAACAACAGCGACTACGTGTACTGGCTCGACCAGACCTCCCGGCTTTACTACCGGCGCATCACGCCGGCGCAGTATCGCGATTCGGTCGTCGGCGCGCTCGGGCAAGGCAAATCGGATACGCGCGCGGTGGATTGCATCCTCGGCAAGCTGCCAGCGCAGCGCCCTGCCAGCCCGGCAGGGGACAAGCGGCCGTAGTTGCTGGCTGTGCTAGCTGGCTGTGCTAGCTGGCCGTGGCAGCTGGCCGTGGTAGCTGCAACGGCCAGGATGGGCGCCAGCGCATGTGGCACCGGATCCGGCTATCGGGCCGATGACCTGTTCAGGGCTGCAGCGGCGCGTATGAGCGTCTTGAAGGCATCCTCATCCATCTCGTCACCCTCATGCAAATCGATAGCGCGCCGCGTGTTGCCTTCCAGGCTGGCGTTGAATAGTCCTGAAGGGTCATCGAGCGAAGCGCCCTTGGCGAAAGTCAGCTTCACAACGCTCTTGTAGGTCTCGCCGGTGCAGATCAGTCCATCGTGAGACCAAACCGGAACGCCTCTCCACTTCCACTCCTCGGCCACCTCAGGGTCAGCCTGCTTGATGAGAGCGCGGACATGGGAGAGCGTCTTGCCCCGCCAGTCGTCCAGTTCCTGGATCCTGGCGTCGATCAGCCGCAAAGGGGATTCGTCCTGGGTCGTTGCGATCTTTTTCATAGGGATTGCACCTGATTCGGCTGTTTCACCATCTGGCTTGCATAGCCGGCTCGCCGTCGCGTGAGCGGTACCGCGCCTGAATAGGCGGCCTTGAATTTACCATACCCCGTTGGTTGTGCATCCTGCATGATCGTTGCCGACCCTACGGGGGCGTGGAGACATGGTGACATGGTTTTGTCAGCCGGTCCTGGCGCGCGGCGCTCGGCTACACTTTGCCGACTCTCCCCTTACTGGCACACGCGAAGGAAATGGCAAATCAAGGCGACATCAGCATCGGCGAAGACAAATGGATTCCGTTCATCGACCTGGAAGGGAAGTACCACGACGCGGTGGACATCGACGAGTGGCTCGCCCCTATCCTGCCCTTGCTTGACTGGCTCGAAACGGAATGCGTCGCGGGCTGTTGCGGCATTGACGCATATGGTTTCTGGCCCGATGCCATTGCCCGGGCTGCGACGCAAACCGGCCTCCCCGATCTTGCCGAGCGGATTGCACAGGTGAGAGAACGCGTCGCCAGCTCCGCCGGCGACGCGTTCCTTAGCCACAGGATGAACAACTATTTCGACAGGCAAGTCTTGCTCGCGCTGATCGACCACATCGCTGCCTGCCTTGCGTCCGGCGCGCGGGACGCGAAGGCCTGAGCGGCTGGCTGATTTCGTTCCCGCAGCCCATCCGCTGCGCGCGATCGTGCGCCGTGCTGACGGACACGCAAATCGCGCCMATCATCAAAGTCAGCGGACGATCGGGTAAGTCAGTGGATTCTTGGGCAGTCATAGAACCGCGGATTTCGTAGAACATCGTGTGTCACTAAACCTGGAGAAATGAGCGTGCACACGGATGTAACATTTGACTCCGACGGGCTCCGCCTGGCCGGATCCCTGCATTTGCCCCCAAATCTTGCCGGCGGCGAGCGACGTCCCGCCATCGCCGTGCTGCATGGGTTCGGCAGCAACAAGGATGACGGTATGGTGCAGCTGGCGACGCGCCTGTTTTCTTCGCTGGGTTATGTGGTCCTGCGCTTCGACATGCGGGGCTGCGGTAACAGCGAAGGCGAGCGCGGCAAGGTACTGTGCGAGGACCAAGTGCGCGACACGCGCAACGCGGTCAGCTACTTGCAGAGCCTTTCCGAGGTGGAGCCAGCCAAGATTGCCGTGATGGGCCACAGCTTCGGCGCGGCCGTGGCGGTCTATGCGGCTGGCGTTGACCCTCGCATCGGGGCCTGCATCTCATCGGCCGGTTGGGGCGATGGGGAAGTAAAGCTGCGTCAGCAACATGCCGGGCCGGGCGAATGGCAGCGCTTCGAGGCAATGGTGGAAGAAGGCCGTGCCCGATTGGCCATGGGCCAGTCGATGCAGGTCTCGCGCTTTGACATCGTGCCGATCCCCCCCGCGATGCGCAGCAATCTGCCTGCGGGAAGCTTCATGGCGTTCCCGTTCGAGGTGGTCGAAAGCATGCTGGGCTTTCGGCCGAACGCAGTGGTCGGTGACATTGCCCCGCGTCCGCTCCTGCTGCTGCATCCGGCGGACGATTCGGTCACCCCGACGGACCAGTCGATCGAGCTGTTCCGCAACGCCAGGATGCCGGCCGAACTGCACCTGCTCTCGGAGATCGATCATTTCATCTTCTCCGACGACAACCGGGCTGTCCTGAACCTGGTCACGGACTGGCTGGTCAAGTTCTTCCCGGTCCGCCAGGCGCCATCGGGGGCCGCATGACCGCGCGCCCCTCGACGATGATCAGTGCAGCCCGGCTGCAGACCTTCGCGCAGGCGCTACTTGCCTCGGCAGGACTGCACGAACCTGGCGCCTCACTGGTGGCGCAGTGCCTGGTGTGGGCTGACCTGCGTGGTTCTCCCGGACATGGGGTAGCGCGCATCCCGCAGTACATTGCGTGGCTGGCCTCGGGCGACATGAATGGCCGGGCACAACCGCGCCCGGTGCTCAGCCTGCCAGCGCTGACCGTGGTCGAGGGGGATCGCTGCGCCGGCGCGCTGGGCATGCGCATTGCCGCCGGGCAAGCCATTGCCGCTGCGCGCCAGGCCGGGGCCAGCCTGGTGCTCTTGCGGCAGACAACGCATACCGGCGCGCTCGGCTTTCACACCGCTCATGTGGCCAGTGCGGGCATGTTTGCCATGGCGATGGCCGCGTCGGGACCGTTGATGGCCTACCATGGCGCCTCGGTAGCAGGCGTCTCGACGGCTCCGCTGTCCATGGCCTGCMCTGGCCTCAGCGAGCCGATCGTGTTCGACATGGCTTCGGGCGCGGTTGCCTTCGGCAAACTGATGCAGGCTCGGGCAGCCGGCCGGCCGCTCGAGCCGGGCTGGGCCATCGATGCCATGGGTAACCCCACCACGGACGCCCATCAGGCGGCAACGCCGCTGCCACTGGGCGGCCCGAAAGGCTCGGGCCTCGCGCTGATGGCCGAGATCGCCTGCAGCCTGCTGACCAACCATCCGATCCTGGCACCCGCGCTGCTGGCTTCCCCTGCCGTTCATCGCCACACGCAGAACGCGTGGATGCTCGTGATCGATATCGCTCAGGTGCTGGACCCCTCCATGTTTCAAGCGCAGCTGACCGAGCTCGCGCAGGCCATCCACAATCTGCCGGCGTCTATCGAAGGCCCTCCTCGGCTGCCGGGGGAACGCGGCTACGCCGAATCCCGGGAGCGGGGCGTGAGCGGGATTGCCTTGGCGGCTGTCACTGCTGCCGCGCTGGAGGAACTTGCCAGCCAGGCGGGCATTCACGTTCCTTGGGAGTAGCATGCCCGGGAGGTCACATTCAAATGCGCGTATTCGACGCTTGGATCATCGACAGTCCCCTTCCCTTCGTCTCCGTGTAGCCCTTGCCTCACTTTTGGCCAAATCAACAGAGACTTCTCCCCCCTTGACGACTGCCAGACAGATGACATAATTCCAACTCATTGCAAACGTTTGCAAGACTGGGGGATCGAGTGGCTTGTCGGCGTGTTTTGGTCGAGCACTAGGTTGGCGCAAGGCGAGGCCTGACTCCACGGCCTGCCGCGCGTGCGCACGATTCCCCCAAGACATTGATGAGGAGACACCCTGAATGGCAAATGACCGCCAGCTACGCATCGTCCACGGCAGCTTCGGCCGTGCCACCCTCCATCGGATATCGGGGCCGCTCGTCGCGCATGCCCATGCGGAGTTCCATCTGATCTTCAAGTTTGGCGGCACAGATGCGACATTCAAGATCGACGGCCACGCGCAGACGCTGACCGACGGCTGCGCACTGCTGATCAATCCCTGGTCGACGCATGCGAAGAGCGCCAAGGAGGGCTCGCCCTCGCTGCTACTCGCCTTGCTGCTGGAGCCGGAATGGCTAGGACGCACGCTCGGCGTCGACAATCCTGCCAGCGGCCTGCGCTTTGGCAAAACGCTGGTGCGCATGGATGCGGATACCGTCGCATCATTGACAGAGTTGGGTACCTGCCTGGCCCGGGACCTGGCTGACGATTCGGCGATTGGCTCGGTAGATTGCGAGGCCGCCGTCGCGGAACTGGCACGCAGGGTGTCGGCCTGCCATCTTCAGCGGCGGTCCATGACCGAAGTGCTGGCAAACACCAGGCCGCTGGACTATCGGATCAAGCGCGCGACCGAGTACATACGCAGCCACGCGGGGGAAAATCCCAACGTGGAGACGGTCGCCAGCGCGGTGGGCATGTCCCGCAGCCGGCTCTTCCACCAATTCAAGGCGTGCATGGGCATTTCGCCGCAGCAATACCTCGACTGGATCCGGATCGGCATCGCCACACGGCTGCTGGCAGAACGGCATGCCAGCATCGGGGACGTAGCAGACCAACTCGGATTCAGCGCGCAAGGACACTTCACGCGCTTTTTCGTCCAACACTTGGGGCTTAGCCCGTCGGAGTTTCGCCGCATCGGCATGCCGGGCGGCGCACACGGCGACTGAGGCGCCCGACGCCGCCCGGCGCCCATTACCGTCAACTGCCGTCAACCGCGCAGCGAGCGCGACAGCTTGTCCTGGATCACCGCGTCGAATACCGCCTTGGGCAGCATGCCGTGCACAGTCTTGGCCGGGATCGACGTGTAGTTGCTGGCCGTCTGGTTGGAGTACTGGGTGATGCGGAATCCCGAGGTAATGCTAGCGAGCGAGTACACGTCCTGAGGATCCATGCCGGTCGCAGCACTCACCCAGTTGAGCATCTGCCGCAGGCAGGCGACCAGCGCCTCGTCGAGATTGTTGCCGAAGCCAAGAATGATCCAGTGGCTGGGCGTCTCAGCCATCGGCAAGGACAAGGGCCGCTGCTTGTGCAGGAAATACTGGATCTGCATGTCCTCCATCGCGGTTTCGATGGCGGTCTGATTGACCACACCGTCGCCTTGGGCGGCATGCGAATCGCCTGTCCAGATCATCGCGCCCGGCCGTTGGACCGGCAGGAACAGCGACGTACCCTCGACCAGCTCGCGCAACACGAGATTGCCGCCATACCGGCCGCTGAGGATAGCGCTGACCGGTTCGTCGCCGGCGGGCTGCACCGCCATCACGCCCTGGAACGGCGCCAGCTTGATGCGGATGCCCGGCGCGAACTCGGTGTACTGCCGGCTCTCGTCGAATTTGAAATAGCGCAGGTACGGCTTTGGAAAGTCGTTAGGCAGTGCACCGACCCCTTTGGGTGCGGAGTTCCATCCCCAGCCGATCGGACGCAACTTGACCATCCGGCACTCCACCACGTCGCCGGGCATCGCCCCGCGTAGTTCCACGGGCCCGACGTTCGAGTATGGCCCTTGCGGAAATCGCTTGCGCACGGGTTCGCGATCCTCGTAGCTCATGCCGTACGAGGCGCCGTTGGCCCAGTTAACCCAGGTATTGGGATACATCACGAGATCGCCCGACTCGATGCTGGCGGCCGGCGCTGCCTTGGGGTCGAGAATGCCGACGTGCACGGTGTCCGTAGCGGACTCGATGCGGTGGATCTTGCCCGGTTTGATTGCGGGGAGTGGAACTGCACCCGGTTCGGCAACCGGTGCGCCCGGCCCCGACGTCGCCTGCGCTGCTGCCCGCAGCGATGCGGCTCCCAGGCCGAGGGCACCTGCAGCCTTCAGCCAATGTCTCCTGTCGATCATCATCGTTTTTGTTCCTTTTGATTGGGCCGTCGGCGGCACCACTGCGCTGGACGGCAAGATGCAGCACATCAGCGCAGTTGCGCGACGTACTGCGCAACTGCGAGGATCTCTTCGTCCGTCATCAACGGCACAAGCAGGCTCATCAGCTTGCCGGGACCGCCACGCGTGCCGGATTTCCACGCGTGGAGCTGCCTGGCCACGTATTCCGGCTGCTGGCCGGCAATGCGCGGAAAGTCGGGCGCGATGCCTTCCCCATTTGGCCGATGGCATGTCACACAGGCCGGCAGGTGATTGGACGAATTGCCCTTCCAATAGATGGCCATGCCAGCCCCGACCAAGTGCGGCAGGGCGGCCTGTCCGCGCGCGGGTGCCTGGCGGCTAAAGTAGCGAGCCACTTCGCGCATCTCCATTTCGCTCATGCTTTGCACCACGGCAGCCATCGTGGCGTCCTGGCGCAGTGCCGGCTCGCCGGCTCCGGCCTTGAACTGCCTCAACTGCTTGAACAGGTAGTCTTCGTTCTGACCCGCCAGGCTGGGGTATTCCTTCTGCGTGCTCTGGCCGGTATTGCCGTGGCATGCCGCGCAGACTTGCTCGACGATCAGCCGCGCGGGCCGCGCTTCGCCTGCCTCCGATGCGGGCTGCGCCAGCGCAGGCACGGCCAGCGTGCACAACGCGAGCAAGCGGGCAGACAGCCGGCGGCGCTCCATGGGATGTTTCACGTTGGAATCCTCACAACAAGGCAATGCCCGATCTAGTTCAGGTAGCCGCCGGTCTTGGTGACGATCTGGTGCGCGCGCCGCGTTTCGCTGCTCAGACGGCTGGTCAGGCCGGTCACGCCGGTCTGGCTGAAGGCGGTGTCAATGCTCAGGCCGGCCAGCCTGGCGCGGATCTCGGCATCGTTCATGATGGCGCGGACCTCGCTGCGCAGCCGCTCGGTCACCGGCGCCGGCGTGCCCTTGGGGGCGAACACGCCATACCAGACGGTAATGTCGTACCCGGGAATGCTCTCGGCCACCGTCGGCACGTTGGGCAGGCCCTGGAGCCGGCTCGCGGTACCGACGGCCAGCAGCCTCAGCTTGCCGGCGTTCACATGGGGCATGTACTCCAGCAGCGGGCCCGTCGCCAGGTCGATGTGTCCGGCGATCATATCGTTGATCGTTGGGCCGCTGCCCTTGTAGGGGATATTGGTGATGTCGACACCGGCCATCGTCTTGATCATTTCGAGTGGATAGCTGGTCGGGCCACCGTAGTTGACCTTGCCAGGATTCGCCTTGGCGTAGGCAATCAGTTCGGTGACGGACTTGTATGGCGTCTGCGGATTCGTAACCAGTACAAGCGGCGACTCGCCCAGTGGCGCCACGGGTACCACGTCGCGCGTCACGTCGTAGGGCAGCTTGCGGTAGAAAGCGGCGTTGACCGCGTGGATGCTGTTCAGGATGCCGATCGTATGGCCGTCCGGCGCCGCGCGCACGAGCGCCTCCGCGCCGATATTGCCGCTGGCGCCCGGTCGGTTCTCCACCACGACAGGTTGTCCCAGCGCCTTCGACAGGCGTTGCGCCACGGCCCTGGCCAGTACATCGTTGATGCCTGCCGGCGGGAACGGCACGATGAAGACGATAGGCTTCGAAGGCTTCCAATTGGCCTGTGTGCTTGTGTCCGCTTCCGCTGCGTTGGCGGCTCCGGGCCGCAGGCCTGCGAGTGCCACGGCCAGTGCGGCGCTGATGGCCGCAGTGATGGCGGCAAATGTGGCCACCCGCTGAGGGGCGGTGAGGAACGATGGACGCTTCCGGCTTTGCATTGACTCTTGTCTCCTGGTGAATCGCGAGGCGTGGGCGATCGGGTCAGCCCAGGCTCACACTCTACGGATCTGGAAACAAGACGCTTGCCCATTTGGGGAGCCGTTTACCAATACGTCCTCCGTTCTGCGGTATCGGTATGCCGGCAAACGATCGCCTGATGCCGCGCGGCGTCTACTTACCGGATTGTCCAAGAACTTGACAGGGGCTCCGCCGACGCCGCGGTTCGTCGTGCAATATGCGGCGAAACATCGACGACCGGAGAAAACCAATGCATTACCAGCAAAACGGCACCGTGGTCACCATCGGCAACGGCCCACACCATGTCATCGCCTTGCACGGCTGGTTTGGCCATGCGCGTGGATGGGGGCCTGTTGTGGACGTGCTCGACGGTGACCGCTTCACCTACGCCTTCATCGACTATCGAGGCTATGGTGCCCGGCGAGGGATCCAGGGCAGATTCGACATGCAGGAGATCGCCGCCGACGTGCTGGCGCTTGGTGACGAATTGGGATGGCAACGTTTCTCGCTGATCGGACACTCCATGGGAGGAAAGGCCATGCAGGCTGTCGCCATGCTGGCCCCCGCACGTGTCAAGGCCATGGTCGGCGTCACGCCTGTGCCGCCGACGCGCGTGCCGTTCGACGAGCCGACACGCTCGCTGTTCGAACGTGCCGCTGACGATTTAGCGGCAAGAATTGCTATCGTGGACAATGCCACGGGCAAACGCCTGAGCCGGTACTGGGTGGAAAAATTGGTTCAAGCCTCGACGCTGCATGCCGATGCCGACGCGTTCGCCGCCTACTTCCGGGCATGGGCCGACACCGATTTCTCTGCTGAAATTGCCGGCATCCGTGTTCCCACACTGCTGCTGGTTGGTGAGCACGACCCGTCGCTGACTGCTGACGTCATGGAGCAGACGTACGGCAAAGCATTCCGCGACCTGGCCATCGACGTGATCCGCAACGCGGGACACTATCCGATGGACGAGACACCGGTGGACCTCATCACGCGGATCGAGCGCTTCCTGACGGACATCCAGGCCCGCAGCGAACGCTGACATCCTGAAGTGCCAATGCGGAGCGCCTGCCGGTGTCGACCACCAGCAGGCACCACCATAGCCCATACGCCACTCAGGGCGCCTCGGCCGCACCGATCGCGACCACGCCGCGGCGCCCGATCTCCTCGTCCATGTCCGATGGCCCCCCGCTGACGCCGACGGCCCCGACCAGGCGGCCACCGACGTAGATGCCCAGTGAACCCTGCGACGGAAAGACGGGGCCGCCATACACCAGCGAACTCATCTGGCCAAAGACGATGGGATTGGCCTGATAGCGCTTCACGAGTTCGGCGCCGGACGCGCCTCCCGTTGCCGCCGAAGCGATGGCCTTGCCGCGCGCGACATCAAAGGTCGCAAACGGGGCGCCATCCATTCTCACGCCGCTGAGAAAGTGGCCGGAAACGTCGACCACGACGATGCTGACGGCAAGTTTTCGGTCCTCGGCAAACCGTTTGGCGGCATCGGTCAGCCGCACCGCGGTGTCCGCGCCAAGGGTCTGCACCTGTACGACGGCCGCGGATGCGATCGACGCGCAGAACAGATGCAGCCCGAAGGCCACTACGAAGGTAGAGCGTTTCATGGATCCTCCTATGCATGACGAGATTACGACGCACCGGCCTCTGGCCGACGATGGCGACCGGGTGGCGTACGCTGACGTGCGCACATCAGAATAGATGGCGCATGCCCATCATGACCCCGCGCGGGTTGGACACGCTGCTTGCCGTGACCTCATTGGGGAGGTTCGAAAACGTGTAGTTGGCCCCGTTCGTGTTCCAGATCTTACTGGCGTTGGCATAGAGCGTTGTACGCTTGGACAGCGAGTACTGATAGCCGATCGACATCTGCTGGCCACGATTCGGCGTGCCGACCGATTGCTGCATGCCATATGCCACCAGCACCAGTCCGGCGCCTCCCACGGGAATAGTCGTGCCGACATGGAAACCGCGGTCCTTCAGCGTCGCCTGGCCTGGCACCCATCGTGTGGCCTGGCGGACATTGGCGAACACCTTCACCCACGGGAATTCATACGTGGCGCCGATCGCGCGCTCGTCGCGGTCGCCATTCGCTACCGCGTTGATGCTGTAGGTACGTTCATAGGCAAGGCCCAGCCAGAGCGGTCCGCGTGCATAGGTTAGCGCCAAGGCTGCCAGCCGGTCGGCATCGCGTGGCGCGCTGGTCCGCTCGGCGCCGAATGAGTAGATCGCACTGCCCTGCAGCCCGCCAAGTTCGGGACTCTCGTACCGAATGGAATTGTCCGCGCGCGCGGTCAGGCTGCTGCCCGCGGGGCCGCCGTTCTGCAGGCGACCGAGCGGGCCATACGGCGAGAAGCCAAAGGCCGACGCCTGCCCCTCGATGTAGTAGATCGGCGTGTTCTGCCGGCCAAACGTCAGCGCGCCCCAGTTGTTGCTGCTCAGGCCGACCCAGGCCTGGCGGCCAAACAGGCGTCCTCCCTGCTGGGCGGTGCCACTGTCCAGTGCAAGTCCAGTCTCCAGCGTGAATACCGTGGACAGTCCCGGCGCCAGTTCCTCCTTGCCCCGCAAGCCCCACCGCGATTGATACAGCCCGCCGTCCTCGAGCCGCGCGGCATGATTTGCCCCGGACTTGACATATTCGGTGTAGAGATCGGCTACGCCATAGATGGTTACCCCCGATTGTGCCGCCGCTATGCCCGGCATCGTTGCCACCGCCACTACCAAGAGTGTTCCCATTCTTTTCATGCGTTTCTCCTCGCTGTTCCGTCCTGTTTGACGATATGGTTCTTGCACGGTCCTTGCACCGTGCGCAGCAAGGGTATGGGTTCGCGCCGGGGGGGCGCTAACCCAATCATCCCGTCACTTGGAAAGGTGTCCGGAATGCGTGGCCCGGTGGGTCAGGAGCGCAGGCCCACGAGCAAGATGCGGAAGGCAGATGTGGAAGTCCGCGACAAGCACTGGCGGATTCGGCAAGGCAATGGAGGGCTTTGTCGCAGCAAGAAGGAGCCGTCGACAAGACGCCGGCGGTGATGATTGGCTTCAGAAGTCCATTGTGGCCGAGAGCATGAAGGTGCGCGGGGCGCCCAGGGCCAGACTGGACAACAGCGGCATTCCCCAATAGGCCTTGTTGGTCACGTTGTAGACACTGGCCCGCACGGTCAGCGGATGGCTGGAGATCTTGGTGGCATAGCGTGTGCCCAGGTCATACACGGTGTACCCCGGCACCGACAGCGAGTTGTCGGCGCTGATGTATTGCTTGGATACAGCGGTCGCATTGGCGGTCAGCGTCAAGCCCGGCACGGTGGAGGTGTCCCACTCCACGCCCAGCTTGCCTTGCAGCTTGGGCACCCCGGTTGCCTGCTTGCCCTGGTTGACGCCACCGGCGGTCTTGGTGAGCTTGGGGTCCACATAGGCGATGCCACCCATCAAGCGCACGCCGCGCAGCGGCGAGCCGAAGAAGCCCCACTCGACACCCCGGTTGCGCTGCTCTCCGCCAAAGGAAAAGACGTTGGTGGAAATGTCGGTATAGCTGCTTGGCCGCTTGATTTCATACAAGCTGACCGTGTGGGCGAATTCGCCGAGGTCGAGCTTGAGGCCCACTTCCTTCTGCTTGGTCTTGGCCGGCGGAAACAGCTCTCCCGCATTGGCGGCTGTTGCCGGCGCGGTCTGGCCCTTGCTCAGCCCTTCAATATAATTGCCGTACACGGATATATGGTCAGTGGCCTTGACCAGCAGCGCGGCCGCAGGCGTCACGGCGCTTGCGTCATAGCGGGCACTGCGCGCCCCGGTCGTGAGGCTGAAGGTATCGGTGAGCGCTTCCTGGTGACGCACGCCCAGCGTCAGTTGCACCCTGTCCTGTGCAAAAGACAGGGTGTCCGCTACGCCGTAGCTGGTCAGGCGCGTTTCCGTGTGGAGGGTCGGCGGCCAAAGCATGCCGGCGGCTGGCCCCCAGACCGGGTTGTAGATGTTGGTGGTCCAGTCCGCGCCCGGGACCRATCTGCGGCCATARTCCCTTTCGGTGTCCGAGTAGCGCGTGACGTTTAACGCCCATTGATGCTTGACGCTGCCGGTTCGGAACTTGCCCTTCAATCCAACTTCCCCCGATGTCTTTTCAATATCGAAGGCCAGTTGACCCATGGTGGTTCGGAAGTCGCCCGCCGCGTTGAGCACCTGCGCCGATACGGCACCGTTGTACTTGTAGTTGGTCTTGCTGGTGCCGAAGGCTGCATAGGCCGTCAGTTGTTCGCTCACGTCGAATTCGCCGCGGACGATCACACCCTTGTCCTTGGTGTTGACGAAGGACCAATCCKGGTTCAGCAGGGTTTCGGGCCTGGGTGGCTTGGGCACTGCCACGCCGGGGGCCAGATTGATGCCTCGGGTCACGCCGTCCACGCGATCATCGCTGCTGTAGAGGTCGGCAGAGACGCGAGCACGCTCGCCCCGCCAGTCCAGCCCGAGGGACGCGAACCGGGTTTTCTTTTCCTGCCGGTCGACCGCCCCCTCTCCATCCCGATAGACCCCATTGAAGCGGATGCCGAACTGCTTGTTCTCACCAAAGCGCCGCCCAAGGTCCACATGTCCGCCGAACTGCGCGTTGGACATGTAGGTCGCCGTCAGTCGCGTCAGCGGCTCATCGCCCGCGCGCTTGGGCACCAGATTGACGGTGCCGCCTACCGAGCCGCCCGGAGGCATGCCGTTGAGCAGGGCCGATGGGCCTTTCAATACCTCGATGCGCTCGAACATTTCGGGGGTGGTGCGGTAGTACGGCGCCATGCCGAACAGGCCGCCGATGGAGATATCGCTGGTGTTGGAGGCGAAGCCGCGGATGGAGTAGTTCTCGCTCCAGGCGCCGGTGACGCCGTTGCTGAACACCGTGGGATCGGTGGCGGCAATCACGCCGGTAATGTCCTTGGCCTGCCGGTCTTCGATGAACTTGTCCGTATAGCTGATGGTGGAAAACGGCGTTTCCATGAAATCCTTGTCGCCCAGCAGCCCCACGCGGCTGCCGGACGCCACCTGCCCGCCGGCGTAGGCGTCGATCGCTGAGCTCGCCTGTACCGTCACCACCGGCAACGTCACCCCGCTCTCTGCGGCTGGGCTTTGCGTCGGTTGGGCCGTCCGGCTTAGCGTGTAGCGGCCGTTGGCCTCGCGCACTGCCTGCAGTCCGTACCCGCCTAGCAGTTCGGTGAAGCCCTCGCGCACGCTGTAGCTGCCGGACAGCCCCTGGCTGATCTTGCCTTGGAGCAGGCTCTCATCCACGGTCAGTGCGACACCCGCCGCAGCGGCATAGGCATTGAGCGCCTCGCCCAGCGGGCCGGCCGGCACGTTGAAGCGGCTCCGGGCATCCACTGCCTGGCCGGTGCTTTGTGCAAGTGCCGGCGTGGCGGCCAGGGCCAGGGCGCCCGCGCTCAGCCCCAGCAGCAGCACCGTCGGCACGGCGGCAGCGGTGGCGCGGTTCAGGGCAAAGGCGGGATGGGGGCGCACCGCCTGCTGTGCAGGTCGCGCGATGCGAGGGTGACGTTTGGTCATGACAAGCTCTTTTCCGTTGATTCAGTTGAGATTGGGTTGGTTCTCAGCACGTCTTGCGAGTGAGAAAGTGATAACGAATACGAATMATTACGTTTTTGGCTTGGGGCTAGCGACAAGCCCCGGAACAAATCAGTGCTGATAGCCCTTGATGACGTCGTCGATCACGAGCTTCAAGGAGGTCGGGCTGGCGGCGGTGACGTACCAAGCTTCAGCATCGACGAAGACCACACGGCCGTTCTTCCAGGCGTTGGTCTGGCGCAGCAGCGGGTTGCCCATGCTCCCGGCATCCATGACCGGACGGCGCTCCATCACGGCCGTCCGGTCCACCACGAAGAGGATGTCGGGGTTGGCCTGCTGGATGAATTCGCTGGAAATCGGCTGGCCATGCAGGCCGGTCTCGGCAGTCGGGCTAGCCGGTTTCACGCCCAGGGCATTGAAGACGAACCCGTAACGGGAATGCACGCCAAAGGAACTGAAGGCGCCGTTGTTGTGCAGAACGACAAGCGCCTTCTCGAGACGGCCCTGGGTCGTGCGCCTGGCCTCCTCGACCTTGGCGTCCAGCTCAGCCGCTTTCTGGCGGGCGAGGCCTTCCTTGCCAAAGATTCGCCCCAGGGTCATGAGGTGGTCCTTGATGACCTCGATGTGCTTGGCCTGGCTATCCCGGTAGTCCACATCGAAGTGAATCGTCGGAGCGATCTCGCTCAATTCCTTGTAGTGGTTCGCCTGGAGCGAGGTCATCAGGATCAGTTCAGGCCTGGCCGCATGAACCCGCTCCAGATTGGGCTGAACGATCGAGCCCAGATCCTGAACGTCCGGAGCGTCCTTGTACCTGGCGAGGAAGTGCGGGACGAAATCCTTCGGCATGCCGACGACAGGGACACCCAGTTGGTCGAGGAAATCGACTTCATTCATGTCGAGGGCGACCGCGCGTTGCGGAAGGCGCTCGACGACGGTCGTTCCCAGCTTGTGCTGAACCGTGACGGGCGCGAACGCTTCCTGCGGGGACCGGCCGGCAGAAGCGGGCTGTGCGGCTGCCCCTGGCGGTTCGGCTGGTTTCTGGCCGCACCCCTGCACCGCGACGGTCGCGGCCATCAGCAGGGCTAACGCCCAACGCCTGTTTCTGTGATTCCGGGTCATTTCAGTTCTCCTGATGGATTGAAGTAGTTGCACACGCATCCTCGATCGCTGCGCACGATCTCGAAGTCCAGTCCATACAGTTCCTGCAGCCGTGTCTCGGTCACGGCCTCCACGACGGGGCCGCAGAAGCGGACCATTCCGCCCTTCAATGCGACGATGTGATCCGAGTAGTTGGCAGCGAAATTGATGTCATGGATCACCAGGATCACGGTGCGCCCGTGTTCGTCACACAGGCGGCGAAGCGCGCGCATGATCTGCACGGCATGCTTCATGTCGAGGTTGTTGAGTGGCTCGTCCAGCAGCAGAACGTTCGTCTGCTGGGCAATGGTCATCGCCAGGAARGCCATCTGGCGCTGCCCTCCGCTGAGTTCGTCGATGTAGGCTCCGCGCAGTGCTTCCAGCGACAGGAACGCGATGGCCTCGTCGATCGCGTCGTGGTCCTCGGGGGTAAKCGCGCCGCGGCTGTAGGGGAAGCGCCCGAACGCGACGAGTTCCTCGACCGTCAGGCGCAGGTTGAAGTCCGGCGCCTGGCGCAAGGTGGCGACGTGCTTAGCGTATTCGCTGATGCGGATGCTGGAAACCTTGCGATCCCCGATCAGGATGTCGCCCTGGGTCGGCTCCAGCAGGCGCGCGATCGTCAGCAGCAGCGTCGTTTTGCCTGCGCCGTTGGGGCCGATGAGAGAAGTCACGCGCTGCGCCGGGAATTGCGCGCTGACGCCGGATAGGACGGTCTTGGCGCCGTAGGCCTTGTGAAGGTTGTGAACGGTGATCATGCGGTGCCTCGGGTGCGAACCATCAGCGCGAGGAAATACGCGCCACACACCAGGTTGACGAGAATGCTGACGGTGGTCTTGTAGTTGAAAACGTGTTCGACCAGGAGCTGGGCCACGATGAAGATGCCGATGGCGATCGCGCAGCCTATGGGCAGCGTGACCCGATGCCTGGAAGTCCGGGCCATCGCATAGGCGATGTTCGCCACGAAGATCCCCATGAAGGCCGTGGGCCCGAGCAGGCTGGTCGAGACCGCCACGAGAGCCGCGATCAGCGCGAAGTAGAGCCTCACGTACCGCTGGTAGTCGACCCCAAGGGAAATGGCCTGGTCGCGGCCCAGCGAGAGCACGTCGAGGATCGGCAGGGTCTTCAGCCCTGGCAGGCACACGGCCGCGACCAGAAGAGCCGAATAGAGCAACTGCTCGGGTTGTGCCCTGTTGAAGGATGCGTAGCCAAAGCCCTGGAGAACGGCGAACTCGCCCGGGCTGATCCTGAGCTGGACGAATTGCGTGACAGTGCCGATCACCATGGTCAGCACGAGTCCCAGCAGCAGCAGGAAATACACGTTGTACCTGCCGTTGCGCAAAAGCCACCGATGGATGGCCCACGAATAGGCGAGCATCAACAGGATGCAGAGGAAGAAGTTGCCGCTCTGGCCGAGTACCACCTGGCCATGCGTGCCCATGGCCAGGATCAGCAGCGCCTGCAACAGCAGATAGACCGCCTCGTACCCCATGATCGCCGGCGTCAGAATCCGGTTGCCCGCGATGGTCTGGAACGTGATCGAGGAGAAGGCGACGCAGATGCCGCCGATGACGATGGCGGCCAGCCGGGCGAGCCGTTTGGGAATGACGTAGTCGAGGTCGAATCCGGACCGCACGAGGACGAAAGCCGCGGCCAAGGCGATGACCACCATCCAGAGGGCATATCGGGGGGCAGCGCGCCTCATTGCTTCCTCCAGATGATGAGCACCAGGAACAGCACGCCGCCCACGCCGCCTGCGGTCAGGCCGATGGGCACCTCGAACGGGTAGATGAGCAGGCGGCCGAGAATGTCGCAGGCCAGCAGCAGCGACGCGCCGCCCAGAGCGACGATGGGCAGCGTGCGGCCTAGGTTGTCGCCGTAATGCAGCGCGACCAGGTTGGGGATGACCAGCCCGACGAAGGGGATCGCGCCGGCGGTGATGACCGTGGCGGACACGGTGACCGCCACCAGCATCAGGCCCAGCGCCGCCGTTGCCGAATAGCTCAGCCCCAGGCTGGTGGCCATGCCTTCGCCCATGCCGAGCACCGTGAAGCGGTGCGCATACAGGTAGGTGAGCGCGACGATCGGCAGGATCAGGTAGATGATCTCGTAGTTGCCCTGGACGACCTTGGAGAAATCGCCGAGCAGCCAGCCCTGCATGCTCTGCAGGATGTTGTAGCGGTAGGCGTAGAACTCGGCCACGGCACTCAGCACGCTGCCGTACATGAGGCCGATGACCGGCACGAGAACGGTGTTCTTGAACTTGATGCGGCGGATGATCGCCACATAGACCAGGCTCGCGGCGAAGCAGAAGACCAGCGCGAACAGCATCCGGCCCATCGTGCCGGCGGCGGGCGCCAGCGTCATCGACACCAGGATGCCGAGCTTGGCCGCATCCAGTCCGCCCGAGGTGGCCGGTTCGACGAACCTGTTGCGCACGATCTGCTGAAGGATCACGCCGCAGACGGACAGGCCTGCGCCGGTCAGGACAAGCGCCGTCAAGCGGGGCAGGCGGCTGGCTGTCACCGTCAGCCAGGCATCGCCCGACAGCGAGAACACCTGCGACCATGCCATCTGCCGGGCGCCGACCAGCAGCGAGGCGCCGCAGAGGATGGCAAACAACCCAAACCAACGTGCGCGCATCAGCAGCGGTCTCCGTTCGACGCCGCCGCGATACGCCAGCCTCTGGCGGCCCGGCGCTGGGCCAGGAAGTGCGCGTAGCGCCCCTGGCTCGCGCGCAACGGCGCGGGCGAACCCTGCTCGACGACCTTGCCGCCATCGAGCACCACGATCTGGTCGGCCATTGCCACCGTCGAGAGTTGGTGCGCGATGACGATCAGCGTGCGCTTGCCGCGCAGACGCGCCAGCGCCTCGGCGATGGCGGCCTGGTTCTCCGMATCCAGCGCGGCGGTGGCTTCGTCCACCAGCAGGATGGGCGCGTCCTTGATCAGCGCGCGGGCGATGGCGATGCGTTGGCGCTCGCCGCCCGACAGGCGTGCGCCGCCTTCGCCGACCGGGGTGTCGATGCCCTGCGGCAGGCGCTCGATGATCTCGGCCACGCCGGCCTGCCGCGCAGCCTCCATGATCTCGCCATCGGTGGCATTGGGCTTGCCGATGCGGATGTTGTCGGCAATGCTGCCCGCAAACAGGTAGTTGTCCTGGAAGATCTGACTGATCTGGCCGGCCAACTGCGCGTTGGACATCTGCCGCACGTCCACGCCACCGACAAGTACGCTGCCCTGGCTCACATCGAAGAAGCGCGCGATCAGCCGCACCAGAGTGGTCTTGCCCGACCCGGAGGCGCCAATCAGCGCGGTCATGCTGCCCGGCTCGATGCGCAGGTTCACGCCCTTCAGCACATCGGGCTGATCCGGTGCGTAGCGGAAGCTCACCTCGCGCAGCGCGATCGACGCATCACGCGGTGCCTGCGGCTGGTCCGGTTCCGGCAAGGGCTTGACCGCAAGGATCTCGCGCGCCGCGTCGAGCTGGCCGCGCGCGCCGCGCAGGACCTCGCCATAGCCGGCCACGTCCAGCAGCGGATCGATGTAGCGGTTGGCCAGCAGCAGCGCCACGATGACGGCAACGACCGAGTCCGCTTCCCGCGCACCGCCCAGGTAAGCGTTGAGCCACGACACGGCGGCGATCAGCAACGCGGCGAAGACGGCCTGCACGACCCAGGCGTTGAGCGCCGTGGACGCCGCCGACTGACAGATCAGCCGCGTGCCGGCGTGGCGTTGCTGGTCGATGGCCTGTTCAAGCAAGCGCGTGCTGCCGCCTCCACCGTTGAACGCGCGCAGTACCGACTGGGCCTGGGCGAACTCGACCATGCGCTGGCTGCTGTGGGCGAAGTGGCGATGGAAGGTGTGGTCGGCGCGCCGGCCCAGGCGAGCGGCGAAAAGGAACGCGCCGATCAAGATCGGCAGCGCCACCAGCGCGATCAGGCCCATCAGCCAGTGCCGCGCGAACAGCGCGGCCACGATCACCATCGGTGTCACGGCGCCGCTGATTACCGGCGTGAGCACGTGTGCGGGAAGCTGGGCCACTGCCATCATGCCGTTTGTGATGACATGGCCAAGCCGGGCGCTGTTCTCCGGGGTGAACCAGCCGACGGGCAGGCGCGCAACGTGGTCGCCGATCCGCTGGCGCGCGCCCTGCAGGACGGCAACACCCACGCGCACGCCGGCCTTCTCCACCTTGCGCCGCCAACCCCAGCTGGCCGTCATGCCGGCCAGCAGCACAATGAGCCACAGCGCCGCGCCGCGCGTATCGCCGGCCAGAAGGCGGCTGAGAATGGGCACCAGCGTGGTGATGGTCAGCCCGCTGAGCAGGCCATAGAACACGGCCATCCAGGCGTAGCGGCGGAAGACGGGCGCATCGTCGCCCAGCAGTTGAATGAAGGTTTTCAGCATGACGGCACCGCCAGCTCCTGGGGTTCTTCATGGCCGCCCAGCGTCCATAGCCGCGCATAGCGGCCTTTGCGCGCGATCAGCTCGGCGTGGCGGCCTTGCTCGTGGATCGTGCCGTTCTCGATCACGATGATGTGGTCGGCGTGCATCACCGTGTCGAGCCGGTGTGCAATGATCAGCAGCGTGCGGCCTTGCGCGAAGCGCGACAGCGCGTCCTGGATCGCCACCTCGTTCTCGGCGTCGGCGGCCGCGGTGGCTTCGTCGAGCACGAGCACGGACGGATCGAGCAGCACGGCACGCGCGATGCTCACGCGTTGCTGCTCGCCACCGGAGAGCAGCGCGTCCTCGCCTATCATCGAGTCGTAGCCGCGCGGCAGGCCCAGGATGCGCTCATGAATGTTCGCGGCGCGCGCGGCGTCCTCGATCTCCTGCTGGCTGGCCGAGGGCCGGCCCAGCGCGATGTTCTCGCGTAGGCTGGCATGGATGAGGCGCACCTCCTGCAGCACGAAACCGATGCGCTGGTACAAATCCGAAGTCTCGATATGCCTCAAATCCACGCCGCCGAGCGTGATGCGCCCGTCGGTCGGGTCGAAGAAACGCAGCAGCAGCCGGGCCAGGGTCGATTTGCCAGCACCGGACGCGCCGACGATGGCGGTCACCGTGCCGGGCTTGAGGGTGAAGCTGATGTCCGACAGCACCATGTTCTGCGCGTCGTAGGCGTAGCCGACGTGCTCGACGCGGATTTCGGTGCCCGTGGGCAACTGCCGCCTGTCGGGCGCCGGCTGCTCCAGCACAGGCGTCTCCAGCAGCGCCTGCACGCGCTGGGCGGCACCGGTGGCATGGTTCAGGTCATGGGTGATGTAGTGCAGCAGCAGCAACGG
>NZ_JBFTSF010000102.1:0-29290 GCF_056399905.1 Cupriavidus sp. 01L46 | reverse complement strand
CTTCCAGGCCGTGCGGCCCCACAGCGCCGTCCATCGCGCCATCAACCCGGTCAGCGCAACCGTCAATGCCGCCTGCGGCAGCGCGCGCGCGCCCGAACTGGCACTGCCCGCACTGCAGCCGGGCGACCACTACAGCCTGTTCCTGACCGGCAGCGCGGCCAGGCCCATGCTGCGCGGCCAGGTCAGCCGCACCGACCCTTACAGCAAATAAGCCACCCATGCGCCCAGTCTTCCGAGACGACCACGAACAATTCCGCGAGCAGGTACAGCGCTTTATCGCCCAGGAAATCGCCCCGTACTATGCCGGATGGGAGCGCCAGGGAATCACGCCGAAGCACCTGTGGCAACGCGCGGGCAGCGCCGGCCTGCTCAACTGCGCCCTGCCCGAGCCCTTCGGCGCCGGCGGCGACTTCGGCCATGCCGCCGTGGTGATCGAGGAACTGGCGCGCGCCAACTACCTCGGCATCGGCTTTTCCATCCACTCGGACATGGTCTCGCCCTACCTGCACCGCTACGGCACCCCCACACAGCAAGCGCGATGGCTCCCCRCCATGGCGCGTGGTGAGCGCATCGGCGCCATCGCCATGACCGAGCCCGATGCCGGCAGCGACCTCAAGGCAATCCGCACCCGCGCCCGCCCCGACGGCAACGGCGGCTACGTGCTGAGCGGGCAAAAGACGTTCATCACCAACGGTGTCAACGCCGGATTGGTGATCGTGGCCGCCAGCACCAATCCGGAGCTGGGCGCGCGCGGCCTCTCGCTGTTCTGCCTGGACGATGGCATGCCGGGCTTTCGCAAGGGACCGCCCCTGGCCAAGATCGGCCAGCACGCGCAGGACACCTGCGAGCTGTTCTTCGACGAGGTGGAAGTCRGCGCCGACCGCATGCTGGGCGCGGAAAACAATGGCTTCGACCTGCTGGCCCAGCAACTGGCGCCGGAACGCCTGGCCATCGCATTGCGGGCCTGCGCCTCGCTGGAAGGCATGCTGGAAGAGGCGATCGCCTACACACGCCAGCGCAAGGCCTTCGGCCGGCGCGTGATCGACTACCAAAGCACCCGCTTCAAGCTGGCCGATGGCCGTGCGCAGTTGGCCATGCTGCGCGTGTTCCTGGACCACTGCCTAATGTTGCAGCTGCAGGACTCCCTCGACCCTGTCACCGCCGCCATCGCCAAGCTCAACGCCACCGAACTGCAAGGCCGCATGCTCGACGACCTGCTGCAGATGTATGGCGGCTATGGCTATATGGCCGAGTACAGCATTGGCCGCGCATGGGTCGACGCCCGTGCCATGCGCATCTACGGCGGCACCAGTGAAATCATGCGCGAGCTGATCGCGCGCGCGATCTGAGCGGCGCAAGCCCCCTTACTTGATGAGCCAGCCTATCCCCGACMCTCGCCATCCATTCCCCACCCCAGGGCGCCGCCGCCTGTTGCGCGCGGCAACCGCGTTGCCGCTGCTTCCCCTGCTCCCGCTCACAGCCTGCACCGGCCAGCCGGTGTTTGCTTCGACCTTCCTGCAGGTATGGCGCAGCCACCTCGAACTCGGGCAGGCGGAATGGCACCAGCGCCTGAAGGCCGTGCGCGCCCTGGGCTGCAGCGAGATCGTGCTCCAGTGGGCCGCGGTGGATGGCGAGCAGCCCTGGCAAATCCCCGAGGCACTGCTGGACTTCCTGTTCGACGATGGCGGCCAGCTCGGCCTGCGCATCCGGCTCGGACTGCCCTACGATGAACGCTGGTGGCAAGCACTGGGCGCGCCTGACGCCGCCGCGCTGCCGCGCTTTCTCGCCCAGACTCGCGCACGCAGCCTGGCCTATGCCGAGCAGGCCAAATGGCCGGGGCGGAGCAATTTCAGCGGCTGGTACATTCCCTACGAACTGGAGCAGCACAACTGGGGCACGCCGCAGCGGCAAGCCTTGCTGGTGCCCTGGCTGCAATCCATCGCCTCCGCCACATCGGCAGGCGGCACCCCTCAGCCGGCCATTTCCACCTACTACAGCCGCTTGCCCTCTTCCGGCACCCTGGAGGGGCTATGGGCCGTCATACTCGACCAGGTGGCGATTCGCCCGATGATCCAGGACGGCGTCGGGGTCAACGGCCTGGACAACTACCAGGCGCTGGCGCCGTTGCTCGCGCTGCTGCGCACCCGCGAGATATCGTTCGACCTGATCGTGGAGCTGTTCCAGGAACTGCCCTCCCAGGCCGCCGCCAGCTTCAACGCCGTCTCCGCCAGCCTGCTGCGGCTGCAGCGGCAACTAGCCATTGCGCGGCGAACGGGTGGCCAACAAYTGGTTGCCTTCGCTCTCGATCCCTGGGTGATTGGAGAATCTTCGCAAGCAAAGCAACTTCTGGAAGCTTGGCGCGAACTCAGCGAATAGGCTGAGTGGAAACGGGGCTGCGGGCCATGCTGACGGCCGCGTCCGAGTGGCTTTGCGGTCATCAGGGCAGCTAGAATGCGCATCGCAGATGAACAAGCAAAAAATGAAAAAAGCGGGCCGCATCAAATCCTGGCATGCCGACAAGGGCTACGGGTTCATCGACATCCATGCCGATGTGAAAGACGTCTTCTTTCACGTCACCGCGCTGCGGCACCGCGCCGTCCAGCCCAAGCCTGGCGACCGCGTGACGTTTGAACTGGGCAAAGGCAAGGACGGCCGCCTGCAAGCCACCAACGTCTCCATACTGGGCACGCCGAAGGGACAGGGACAGGGACAGGGACAGGGACAGGGACAGGGACAGGGACAGGGACAGCGCCAGGCGAGCCAGGCGCACCTGTTGCCTGCCGTCACGGCGGCAGCGGCGCTGATGGCCATCGCGGGCGGCGCCCTTAGCGGATACCTGCCACGGTATGCCGGCCTCGTCAGCCTTGTGATGAGTGCTGTTGCGTTCCTTGCCTACGCGCTCGACAAGAACAGCGCCAAACACGATGCTTGGCGCACGCCCGAGGCCAGGCTGCACTTCCTGGCGCTATGCGGTGGCTGGCCGGGCGCGCTTGCCGCGCAGCACCTGCTGCGCCACAAGAATCGGAAGCAAGAGTTCCAGCTGGTTTTCTGGGGCACCGTTGCCTTGAACCTTGGCGGCCTCGTCATGTGGAAGACGTACTTGCCTGGCTGAAATAACAAAGGGGGTTACGGCCTTTAACGTTGCCGTAACCCCCTTTGCCTTGCCTTCGCCCGGCACGCGATTGCGCGCCGGGCCTGAACCCTGATTAGCCTTCCTTCAGGAACGCCTTCAGATGGTCCGCGCGGCTGGGATGGCGCATCTTCTTCATCGCCTTGCTTTCGATCTGGCGAATCCGTTCGCGGGTCACATCGAACTGCTTGCCGACTTCTTCCAGCGTGTAGTCGGTCGACATGTCGATGCCAAAACGCATGCGCAGCACCTTGGCCTCGCGCGGCGTCAGGTCGTCGAGCATCTCGCGCACGGTGGCGCGCAGGCTGGCGTGCAGCGCGGCTTCGGCGGGAGACGCGGTGTCGGAGTCGGCAATCATGTCGCCCAGGCTCGTGTCGCCGTCTTCGCCAACCGGCGTTTCCATCGAGACCGGTTCCTTCGCGATCTTCATGATCGAGCGGACCTTCTCCTCGGGCATCTCCATGCGCTCGGCCAGGGCGGCGGGATCCGCTGCCTTGCCGGTACGCTGCATGATTTCGCGCGAGATCCGGTTAAGCTTGTTGATCGTCTCGATCATGTGCACCGGCACCCGGATGGTGCGGGCCTGGTCGGCGATCGCGCGCGTCACGGCCTGGCGAACCCACCAGGTTGCATAGGTGGAGAATTTCCAGCCGCGACGATACTCGAACTTGTCGACCGCCTTCATCAAGCCAATGTTGCCTTCCTGGATCAGGTCCAGGAACTGCATGCCGCGATTCACGTACTTCTTGGCGATCGAGATGACCAGGCGCAGGTTGGCTTGCGTCATTTCGTGCTTGGCCTGGCGCATCTGCCGCTCGGCCGCCAGCATCTGGCGATTCACCAGCTTCAGCTCCGACAGCGGCAGCACCACGCGGGCGTGGATGTCGATCAGCTTTTGCTGATGCGCTTCGAGGTCCGGCAAGCTGCGGGAAACGGAGTCGCTGTACGAACGCGACTCGCCGGCGATCGCGCGGCCCCAGGCGAGATTGGTCTCGTTGCCGGGAAAGCGTTCGATGAACTCCTCACGGGGCATGCCGCAACGCTCGACCATCAGTTGCAGGATCTGGCGCTCGACCACACGTACTTCTTCCACCACCGTCTGCACATCGGCGCACAGGCGCTCGATGGTCTTTGCGGTAAAGCGGATCGACTTGAGTTCCTCCCGCACCGCGAGCTGTGCCACGAGGAAGCCTTCCGACTCCACGCCGTGCGCGGTGTAGGCCTTGCGCATGGCTTCGAAATGATTGGCGACGCGAGCAAAGCGGGTCAGGCAATCGTCACGCAGCTTGGCCAGGCTGGCGGTTTCGTTGGCTTGCGCGGCCGCACCTTCGTCGACGGGCTCGTCCGAGGCGCTCTCATCCTCGGCGACGACTTCGTCGCGGCTGGTGTCTTCCTCGGCTTCGGCGACTTCGCCTTCCCCTTCGATCAGGCCGTCGACGAGCTCATCGATACGCGTTTCGTCGCGGGCGACCCGCTCCGACAGCTCAAGAATCGTCGCAATGGTGGACGGGCAGGCAGCGATGGCGTGCACCATGCGGTTCAGGCCGTCCTCGATGCGCTTGGCGATCTCGACTTCCTGCTTGCGGGTCAGCAGCGTTGCCGAGCTCATTTCCCGCATGTACATCCGCACCGGATCGGTGGTGCGGCCGAATTCCGAGTCGACCGTCGAGAGCGCGACTTCCGCCTCTTCGTCGGCCTGGTCGTCAGACGCGGCGACCGCGCTGTCGCGCAGCAGCAGCGCTTCGGCATCCGGCGTCTGCTCATAGATCGTCACGCCCATTTCGGCGAACGTGCTGACGATGCTTTCCATCGCCGCGGTGTCCGTGAAATTGCCCTGCAAATGGTCGCTGATGTCCGCGTGCGTCAGGTAGCCTCGCTCCCTGCCCAGCTGGATCAGCGCGCGCAGCTGCTGGCTGCGTTCCGTTGCTTCGGTTGCGGGATCAGCTTGAGTCGTGGACGCCGCACCCCTGCCGACAGGCTTTTTGCCGGTCAATGCTGTCTTTGTTTCTGCCACCGTCCGTTGTGCGCCACTCGCCATTAACTGCTGCTCCCTTGCTGAATTACTTCTTAACTGTTGCTGTTGCCCGTACGAGGGTACACCCAACGCACCTTTGGCTGTCAAAGCCGGCACAGGATGGATACCTGTCGAGAGATGCATGGCTGACGCCACCACTACCGGGTTCTTCCAGTATGGTGGTCCGCGCTCGTTTAGGCCAAAGGGCGATATTCTACATTCGTTGGTGYGACGCAGCACGTGCTAAAAGTTCTTTACCGCATCGCCGAGGCCCTTCAGTCCTCATAAATTTGCGTTGCCATGCCACTCCATGCTAGGCAATAGCCCCATTTTTACGCACAAAACGGGCGAATTACCCGAAAAATGTGACGCAAAAATATCATAAGGCGTCATCGGGCCTTGTGGCCGAAAGCACCGTCAGGATTTACATACAGATTTGTTTTTTTCTTGCCAGCCAGGCCGCCGGGCCCGGAAAGGCCGGCTTCTTCTCTTAACGGGGCGGGCGCCGATTTCCCMGGCCGTGCATCCGGCTTGATGTCCTCCAGCCCTTGCGCCCATGCCGCCAGCATCCGCTTGGCGATTTCCCGGAACTCCGGGTACCGGCCAGCGCACTCAGCCACCATCGGCAGCACGTTGCGAACTGCCTCGGTCACCTGCGCCACGCAAGCCGCCATGTCGGTCCGGGACAGCGACAACCGGGCGCCGCCGTATTGGGTCAACCACCGCCCGGATGCCCAGGTCCGCTTGCCGGCCAGCGGCAGCCCCGGGATATCTGCCTGGTACTCGGGGTAGGCCGTCACCGTGACAATGTCGTAAACCGGTGCCAGCCGCACGTCCTCCACGGAGGTATAGACCACTGCGAAGTTTTTCAAGTGCGCGTCTGCATTGCGCAACGCATAGTTCACGAGCAACAGCGCAAACAACCGCCTCGCGCTGTCCTTGCGATGTGGAGCACTGATGTAAATCGACGACAGTTTGGCCAGGTCCTCAAGGCTGCCCTTGTACTTGTTGACGGGATCCAGCCCCTTGAGTGCGCAGAAATCTTCGACCGCCAGGCGGTCACCGTTGGCTAGCCGGTCGAAACGCCGGATGGCCAGCACCTGCCCATCCTCCGAGAGTTGTGTCTCGGGGACCTCCAGCCCCGCATGCCGCGCGACCTCCAGGCACAGGAATTCATTGACAGACAGGCCGGGCAAGTCGGCCGGGCCGGTTTTCAGGATGAACCCGTCGGTCCAGACCCCGATACGCCACGGGGCACCACCCTGACCCTGCCGATTCCGTTCGCGCCGGTCAGTGCCAGCAGGCCCTGGTCGCTCACGTCGGCATGGGCGCCAAGTTTTCGGCGCACCAGGTCCTTTTTGTAGCCCTCGGGCAGGTTCATCTGAAAAAAAGGCAGCAATCCGGCGGCCCATTTATACGACTCTGCCCGCGCTGGGAGCAGGAGTGAGACGAGGTTGTGCGCCTGTACGTCTGGCAGGTAGGTGAAGACGCTCGCGCGCGCCTCTTCGACCAGCGTGCCCACGGGCGTCGCATTCACGTAGACGTCCAGTACCTGGCTAGCGCTCATCCGGCCCCTCGGTGGCTGCTTGGGGCTTGTTGTGGGCGTGCCTGACCCGCCGGCGGAGGTCTCCCGCAGCGGCATTGCCTGTTTCGGACTCTGCCAGCACGTCGTCAAGGGTCCTTCGGTGGCCGGCAGGCCGTGCGAGCAGCTCAAGCCCGACGGCTTCAAACAGGCTCAGCAGCTTCACGGCACCCAGCTCCGGCAAGCCGCCGGTCTCGAACCGGCTGATCCGCGCACGCGGCACCCCGCTGGAATCCGCGATTTCCTGCTGGGTCTTGTTGGCAAGAAGCCTGGCGCGCTTAAAGGCTTCCCCCAGTTCGGCGAGATTCATATGCCACCTATAAAACATTAAGCCTTGAAATGCATTTAATGTAATGTATATGAAACACAAGAAAAGGTCAAGGTAACGTGCCACAAATAGAACAATAGTGAGCACATCCCTCATAATGATCTATATCCGAACCATTATGAGCATTACCTGGACACGGTACCCAAGCGGTTAGACTGCATGCCTGCGGAACCACCAGCCACCCCATACCCTTAGCCCGAGACATGCACCTGATCGACATTGGCGTGAACTTCCACTCCTCTCAGATTGCCCCGCACACCGCCGTGATCCTTGAGCGGGCCACGGCAGCGGGCGTGGTCGGGATCCTTGCTACCGGCACCTCGCTGGAATCAAGCCGAAAGGCATGCGACCTGGCCAGCCGGCATCCTCATTTTCTCTTTGCCACGGCCRGCATCCACCCGCACAGCGCCAAGGATTGGTCGCCAACGGTCCTGCAGTCCCTCCAGGCGCTTTGGGAGGACCCTGACGTGGTGGCGATCGGGGAATGCGGGCTGGACTACAACCGCAACTTCTCTACGCCAGCCGACCAGCGCCACGCCTTCGAGGCACAGCTCGAGGCGGCAGTGCGCTGGAAGAAGCCATTGTTCCTCCATTGCCGGGACGCCTTCGACGATTTCTACGCCATGGTCGCACCTGCCGTGCGCGCGGGCGCCCACGGCGTGGTGCACTGCTTCACCGGCGCAGCTGACGAGGCGGCCGCTTTCGTGGCGTTAGGCCTGGACATCGGCATCACCGGCTGGGTCACGGATATCAAGCGCGGCCAGGCACTGCGGGAGGCCGTGCAAGCCATCCCGCTCGAGCACCTGCACCTGGAGACGGACGCGCCCTATCTCGGCCCGAAAAACCACAAGAACCGGCGGCCTTACAACGAGCCCGCCAATCTTCCCTGGATCGCGCAAGCGGTCGCCGAGTTGAAGGGACTGAGCATGCGCGAAGTGGCCGATCAGTGCACCCGCAACAGCCGCCGCCTGTTTGGCATTCCGGCCTGACGCGCTCCGCCCCACACCAGCCACTTCAAGCTTTGCGCCTGAACGTGCGCGCATTACACTGGAACCCGCCCATAGCCGGGCGAGTCCAAAAGACCTTCGTCCGGCCAGTCTTGTTTCTCCAACCGATCCACGATGGCCTGGGCCGACCCATCAACCGAAAAATAATCAAGAAAGGCCCACCGATGGTGACCGAAACCGGCCAAAACCTGCTCCTGCGCCCGCTGGAGCGCAGCCATCTGCATTTCGTCCACAGCCTCAACAACGACGCCAAGATCATGCGTTACTGGTTCGAGGAGCCGTACGAGACTTTCACCGAGCTGTCGCAGCTATATGACCGCCACGTGCACGACCAGCGCGAGCGCCGCTTCATCTGCGAGAACCTGGACGGCGAGGCCGTCGGCCTGGTCGAGCTGATGGAGCTGAACCATATCCACCGGCGCGGCGAGTTCCAGATCATCGTGGCGCCAGCCAGCCAGGGACGCGGCTATGCCAGCACGGCCACGCGGCTTGCCATGGACTACGCCTTCATGGTGCTGAACCTGCATAAGCTGTTCCTGATCGTGGACGTGCAGAACGAAAAGGCGATCCACATCTACGAGAAATGCGGCTTCCAGCGTGAGGGCGAGTTGCGGGAAGAATTCTTCAGCTATGGCGCATATCACAACGCACTGCGCATGTGCGCCTTCCAGCGCGACTACCTCGTGTCGCGACCACGGCAGCGCTGAACAGGCGCTGCCGCGCTTCCCCCATCAGCCAGCCAACTCGCCTACCGCCCTCCACGCCTGATCAATGGCGGACGTCAACGACGGGCTGCCCGCGCTGTCGCTATTGGCGATCACCACGTTGCCGGCGCGGGCACGCGAGCGATCCAGCACGGCCTGCGCCGCCGCTTCTTCCTCGAACAAGCTGTTGGGCATATAGCTGTAACCGTGCGCCCAGCGGTTGACCGTGATGCCCCGGATGACGTCCTTGCCGGCAAAGCCGCCTGGCGCCAGCATGCGATCAAGCTGGCTGCGCACGCCCTTCTCCAGCTCGCTGAACGGCGTACCCAGCAAGAAGGCGCGCCCCGCGCGAAAGCGCTCGCGCGCCTGCATGCCGCTGTCCGGCACGGTGGGCACATAAAGCATATGCAGCACCACCGGATCGGCCGGACGCGCGCCGGCTGGATTCTCCAGCCACAGGTCGGTGTAGGCCATGGCCGGTGCGTGGATGCGGCTGGTCTTGAGCGCCTCGAAGGCACGCCAGTTGTCCAGCGCCACCTTGGTGTAGACCACGGGCGCCTTCACGTCGGAGCGCAGTGGCATGTTCTTGCCCGCCGGCAGGCCGATGGCCAGCACGTCGAACACGGACACGCCGTCGGCATCGAGTGCATAGGCATCGTTGCTGCGGCTGCGAAAAAGGCGCTGGCCATCCAGCCCCAGGCCGGCCTTCTCGCGCAGGAACGCCGCGTAGCTGGTGCGCTTCAGGTAGGCCAGCCGCTCGCTCTCGCTCATGCCAGCCAGGTAATCCGTGCCGCCGTCGGCGAGCCGCGCCAGCGCGGCTCGGTCTTGCTGAGGCAACGGTGCCTTGTCGAGGAAGGCCTTGAAGGCGGCGGCATCCGCAGGCTGCGTGCCTGTCCCCTGCGCAGCTATCCCGGATATCCCGGATATCCCATTGCGGGCATCGATCAGCCCCGCAAACGGATCGCCGGCAAGCAACTGGTCCCGGCCGAAATGCTCCTGGTCGAAGAACACCGAGCGGCCCATGCCCAGCTCGCGGTAAGGGTCGCGCTCGGCGGCTTGATGGCGCTTCGCGTCCACACCGAGGCCGGCCAGCAGCGTGGCCACCGCGCGGCTGTCCAGCGCGGTCGATGGCATCTCGGCGCTGCCGCCGTACGTCACCAGCTTCTGCCCGCGCACGGTGAACTCGTTGCGCTTGGCGTGCCCGCCGAAATCGTCGTGGTTGTCCAGGATCAGGATGCGCTTGCCGGCACCAAAGCGGCGCTGGTAGAACCACGCGGCCGCCAGCCCGCTGAGCCCGCCACCCACCACCACCAGGTCGTAGACTTCGCGCGCCATGACGGCGGGATACTTGGCGCCCTCACGCGCCAGGCTGTGCGCGAGCGTATAGGTGCCCGCATGGTTGCCGCGCAGTCCGGTCAGCGCGGGCGGGTAGCCGGCACCGCGTTCGGCGGCTTGCAATAGCTGGGACGGCGCCAGCCCCGCAGCAATGGTGAGTGCGGCGCCGTTGAGGAAGTCTCTGCGCGTGATGGTCATGGCAATAGGATTCGCTTGATGTAGGTGGCGCGCGGGCTCAACGGGTTGCGGCGGCGTCGCGCTGGCGCCCGAGCGCGGCGCGGCGGGCGGCGACAGTCGCTTCCTTGACCGGGCTGGCCTGGTTGCCCCAGCCGGTGCGGATAAAGGTCAGCACATTCGCCAGTTCCTGGTTGTCTAGCGTCCAGCCATAGCCGGGCATGTGGTAATCGGTGGCCGCGGTGCCCACGCGCGCCGTCACGGCGCCATCGAGCAGCAGGTTGGCCAGCGAGGCCGGGTCGGGATCCACCACGGTCGGATTGCCCGCCAGCGGTGGGAAAACGCGGGCAAAGCCCTTGCCGTTGGCGCCATGGCAAGGCATGCAGAACTCGGCATACTGGCGCGCGCCGGTAGCGTCGAAACGGCCTTGCGCGAGCGTGTCGGCCGTATTGGCGTCATAGGCATACGGCGTTTCGTCGCTGCGCGCGCCGGGMACGGACTTGAGGTACACCGCAACGGCGTCCAGGTCCGGGCGTGTCATGAACTGCGTGGACGACGCGATCACCTCGGACATCGGCCCGAAGGAAGTCGCATGTGCATTGCGGCCGGTATGCAGGTATTCGGCAATGTCCTCGCGCGACCAGGCGCCCAGCCCGGTGCGCGGATCGCCGCGCAGGTTGGTAGAGGCCCAGCCTTCCACGCTGGCGCCGGCCAGGAAGTACCGGCTGCGCTCGTCCAGCCCCTTCTCGGCCATCAGCCTGCCGCGCGGCGTATGGCATGCGCCGCAGTGGCCCACCGCCTGGACCAGGTAAGCCCCGCGATTCCACGCGACGCTCTGACCCGCATTGGCAGGAACCGGGCCGGACTCCAGGAACAGCCAGTTCCAGACGCGCAGCAGCCAGCGCATGCCGAACGGCCAGCGCATCTCGGGCTCGGCGGTTTGTTGCCGTACGGCTTTCACTTCGGCGCGCAGATAAGCGTACAGGGCCTGCACATCGGGCTCGGCGAGCTTGGCGTAGGACGGGTAAGGCATGGCGGGATACAGCCGCTTGCCATGCCTGGCCACGCCCTCGCGCAGCGCGCGGTCGAATTCCTCGAACGAGTAAGCGCCAATGCCGCTGTCCACGTCAGGCGTGATGTTGGTCGAGTAGACGGTGCCGACGCCGGTCTTCAATGGCAAGCCGCCGGCAAACGGCGCGCCGCCGGCGCTGGTGTGGCAGGCTGCGCAATTGGCAACCTTGGCCAGGTAGCGGCCGCGCTCGATCTGCGCGGCGCCGGGGGCGTCAGCCGCCGCCGCGAAGCATGGCGCCAGCAATAGGACAACAAAGGCAACGGTAGCGGAAAACCGCCTTGTGGCAAGGCTCATGGGGGCTGATTATCGTTTTAAGCGCCGCAGTGGCATTCGGTACGGCGAACGTGCACAGCCCGCGCATGGCAGGCTGTACTTCGTGGTTGCGGGCCTGGATGGCCCCAAAGGCACGGGAGGAATTGGCGGGCTCGCAGCTCAGGCGTGCGTCACCGCCCAGTGCGCCAGCGACACGAGCAGCAGCACCAGCCCCGCCGCCAGCGCCACGCCCGTCAGGATCAGCGGCACCGGCCGCACGGCCTGCAGGTCGCGCATATGTTCCTGGCCCTTGCGCAGGCCAAAGAATCCCCACAACACCGTCAGCACCAATCTCAAGGGGTTCATTTCGCTCTTCCTTACATGCTTGCCAACCGCCGCATGACCTTGCGGCGCTTTGGCTTTTGGTAGTTACGCGGGATTATGTCGTTGGCTGGCAAGGAATAACAGAATCAGATCTGCGATAATTTTGCGTATCAGTTTGAGCGCCTGATACTGCGCTCATCGCAACGCCACGGCAACGCCCCCTGCCCCCATGAAGCGCTACGAAGAACTGGCGGAAACGCTGGCCAAAGACATTCGCAACGGCAACCTGCCGCCCGGCACCAAGATGCCCTCGATCCGCAAGACCGTGACCCAGTTCGGCGTGAGCCCCGCTACCGCGTTCCAAGCTTACTACCGGCTGGAGGAGCGCGGCCTGGTGCGGGCACGCGAGCGCTCCGGCTATTACGTGACCGGCCAGGTCGGCCGGCCGCTGCCGCAACCCGCCGTGCGGCCGTCGCACCAGGTTTCGACCGACGTTGATATTTCCAAGCTGGTCTTCTCCGTGCTGGACGCCGCGCGCGATCCGCAGCTCATCCAGCTTGGCTCGGCCTTCCCTTCGCCCGAGCTTTACCCCTGGGAGCGGCTGGGCAAATCGCTGGCCCGGGCCGGGCGCGAGCTCGATCCCTGGTATTCGGTCAACGACATGCCGGCCGGGCACCTTGCCCTGCGCCAGCAGATCGGCCTGCGCTACCTCGGCGCGGGCGCGCCGCAGCCCACCGATGAGATCATTGTGACCAACGGCGCGCTGGAAGCGCTAAATCTGTGCCTGATGGCGGTGACGCAGCCCGGCGACGTGGTAGCGATCGAGTCCCCCGGCTTCTATGCTGCGCTGCAGGCGCTGGAGCGGCTGCGCCTGCGCGCGGTGGAGATCCCGGTGGACCCGCGCGAAGGCATCGACCTGGACGCGCTGGATGCCGCGCTCCAGCGCCATCCGATCAAGRCCTGCTGGTTCATGACGCAGTTCCAGAATCCAATGGGCGCGAGCATGTCCGAGGCCAGGAAACAGGCGCTGGTCGCCTTGCTGGCGCGCCACCGCGTACCGCTGATCGAGGATGACGTCTACGGCGAGCTGTATTTCGGCAATCGCTGCCCCCTGCCCGCCAAGGCCTTCGACCAGGAAGGCCTGGTCATGCACTGCAGCTCGTTTTCCAAGACGCTCGCGCCGGGCTTCCGGGTGGGCTGGGTGGCCCCCGGGCAGTATGGCGAGGCGATCAAGCGGCTGCGGCTGATGACCACGCTGTCGGCAGGCGTGCCCACGCAGGTGGCGCTGGCCGAGTACCTGCAGAACGGCGGCTACGACAAGCACCTGCGGCGCTTGCGCCATCTGCTGGAGATGCAGCAGGGTCAGCTGATCGCGGCCATCGGCCGGCATTTCCCGGAGAACGTGCGGGTCTCGCAGCCCGCCGGCGGCTACTTCCTGTGGGTGGAGTTTGCGGCCGGATTCGATGCGCTGGCGCTGCATCGCGCGGCGCTGGAACATGGCATCGGCATTGCGCCGGGCCCGATCTTTTCAGCGCGCCAAGGCTATCGCAACTGCATCCGGCTGAACTATGGCCACCTGTGGAGCGACGCCGTGGAAGCCGCCGTGGCCAAGCTGGGCGAGCTGGCGAAGGCCCAATTGCAATAAGGCCCGTCAGGTTACCGTCCCGCCCCGGGCATGCCTGCCCAGATACCACTCCCCCAGCTCGAACCCAGCCTGTACCAGCAGCGCAAGCACCGCGGCGGGGATGGCGCCCGCCATCAGCAGCACATGGTCGTTCAGCGCCAGCCCGGTGGCGATGCGCTCGCCATAGCCGCCGGCACCGACGAAGGCGGCAATCGTGGCGGTGCCCACGCTGATGATGGCGGCGGTCTTGATGCCAGCCAGCAGCACGGGCATCGACAGCGGCAGCTCCACATAGCGCAGCACCTGGCCGGGCGTAAAACCCAGGGCACGCGCCGCTTCGCGCATGCCGGCTGGCACCTGCTGAAGGCCGGTCAGCGTGTTGCGCACGATGGGCAGCAGCGCATAGAGGAACAGCGCCACCATTGCCGGCCACACGCCGATGCGCCCCAGCAGCGGGATCAGCATCGCCAGCAAGGCCAGCGACGGCACGGTCTGCAGCACGCTCACCGTGGCCATCAGCAACTGCCCCAGCCGCTGCCGGCGTGCGGCGACGATGCCCAGCGGCACGCCCAGCAAGGTGGCCGCGCCAACCGCGCCCAGCACCAGGGCCAGATGGCGGCTGGTCAGCCGCAAGGTATCGCGCCCGAACAAGGTGCCGGCGAGGCCCGCCCGCGCGCCTGCCGCTGCATCCTCCGCGCCGGCATTGCCATGCGCCAGGAAGGCCCGCGCCACGGTCGCAAAGGATTGCCCATCCAGTTCCGCCGCCGCATTCATGGCGATCATGTCCGCCGCGCTCACCTTTCCGGCCAGCCCCGTCAACGCCTGCCAGGCGGCCGGGAAGCGCTGCGGCAGGTCCAGGCGGTACAGCACCACGGCGTCATAGCGGGGGAAGTAATGGCGGTCGTCCGTCAGCACGCGCAGGCCGTATCTGCGGATCTTCGCGTCGGTGGAATAGATATCGATGGCATCGACCTGCCCGTTGGCCAGGGCTTCGTAGGCCACGCCGTGGTCCAGCCCCAGGGGCCGCTGGGGCAAGCCGTAACGCCGCGCCAGCCCGGGCCAGCCGTCTGCCCGGCCCAGGAATTCATGCGACAGCCCGAGGCGCAGTTGCGGCTGCGCGGCCAGGTCGCCCAGCGACGCCAGCCCGAGCCGCTGGGCCTTGCGCTCCTCCACGGCAAGCGCATAGGTGTTCTCGAAGCCAAGCGGAATCCCCGCCGCCAGGCCCAGCGGCGCCAGCGCCTGGTTGATCTGCGCCAGGGTAGCGCCGACGGGCAGCTTGAGGATTTCACTGGAAACGGTGCCGGTGTAGTCGGGGTAGAGGTCGATGCTGCCGGCCTTGAGCGCCTCGAACACGATTGCCGTATTGCCAAGGCCGGGCGTGTGCTGCGCACTGGCTTGGGCCGCGGCGGTCTGGGTGAGCACCTCCCCGAGGATGTAGGACTCGGTAAAGCGCTTGGAGCCGACCCGCAGGGTATCGGCGCAGGCCGTGCCGGCTGGGGCCAGCAGCGACAAACAGGCCAATGCCCAGCACAGGAGCATGGCCGGCCAAGGCTCGGCACGGCGGGGGATTCCGGGTTGCAAGGTCAAATGAAGCGCTCTCCTGAGCATGGTGCGTGGCTCGCGGACGGCTGGGCCGGTTCATCACATGATACGTGCATGGCCGCGACGGCGAGGCCGGCGCGCACCCACTTTGTGCCGCATGAGCACATACGAAAATAGTATTTGCAATCCGAATGCTAGCGGGGCGAGAATCCACAAAACACATACATAGCATCAGCAACTCGGGCCCCCATGGAAATCCGGCAACTGGAAGCCTTCGCGGCAGTCATGACCAGCGGCAGCGTGACCGCCGCCGGGCGCCTGCTGGGGCGCTCCCAGCCGGCCATCACGCGCCTGATCCAGGAGCTGGAAAGCGAGATCGGCTTTGCCCTGTTCGCCCGCAGCGGGCCGCGCGTCAGCCCGACCGAGCGCGGCTTCCTGCTGTACGAGGACGTGGAGCACGCGCTGGTTGGCCTGCAGCAGATCCGCGCCCGCGCCGCCGAAATCGCCCGCGAGGAAAACCGCTCGCTGCAGATCGCGGCCACGCCGGCCCTGGCGGCCGGGTTATTGCCCCTGGCCCTGGCCGGCCACCAGCCGGACCATGCGATGGCCGGGGCGGCCGGGGCGGCCGGAGCGGTAAGCGGGGCAGCCCACGCCAGCCACATCCATATCAATAGCGCCTCCCCCGAAAAAGTCGTGCATTCGGTGCTGACCGGCGCGGCCGAGATCGGMCTGACCAGCCTGCCGCTGGAGCATCGYGGCGTCACCGTGCACTGGATCGGGCAGGCTGCCTGCGTGGCCGCGGTGCGTGCCGACGATCCCCTGGCGGCGCTGGCTACGATTCCGCTGTCCGCTTGCAGCGGCCGGCRCATCGTCACCATGCAGAACCCCTACCGGCTGCGCCGCCGCCTGGACGAGGCGTTTGCCCGCGCCGGGGTGGAGCCGGCCGCGCTGATCGACACCAACTCCTCGCTCAATGCGCTCACCGCCGTGCGCGCCGGGCTGGGCATTGCCGTGCTGGAGCCAGTGACCGCGCGCGGCGTGCCGCTGGCCGATATCGTGGTGCGTCCGATCGATGCCGACATTCCCTTTTACTTTGGCGTGATCACCCCGCAGGCCAGGCCGGCCAGCGCGGCGGTGTTGGCGCTGATCGACACGCTGGCCGATGCGGCCCGAGCGCTGCTGCCGGATTTCACCCAGCGCGGCCCGGAACAGCACGGTGCGCTGCTGCAAGCGCTGTATGGCGACGCCACCGAGCCGGCCGCCGGCACGCCCTACGACACGGAACACACCGACCTATGAACTCGCCCGCTGACACCTTCCCGGCCACCGCCGCCAACGCCGCCAACACCGCCGGCCTTGCCGCCCTGGAAGCGCGCCTGCGCCAGGACCTGTCCTGGCTGGAACTCCCGGCCAAAAGCTGGACCGTGGCGCGCACGCATGACGGCGAGCCGGTGCTGGACGTTGCGGTGATCGGCGGCGGCATGGCCGGCATGGCCGCGGCGGCTACGCTCAAGCACCTGGGCATCAACGCGCGCATCTTCGACCGTTCGCCGGAAGGCTTCGAAGGCCCGTGGGCCACCACCGCGCGCATGGAAACGCTGCGCTCGCCCAAGCAACTCACCGGCCCCGCGCTCGGCTTGCCCGCCCTGACCTTCCGCGCCTGGTTCGAGGCCCAGTTCGGCACGGTGGCCTGGGAGGCGCTGGACAAGATCCCGCGCCTGCAATGGATGGATTACCTGCGCTGGTACCGCCGGGTGCTGGACCTGGACGTGCGCAACCAACATGGGGTCGAGCGCGTGGTGCCCCGCCCCGATGGCCTGGTGGCGCTTGAAATCCGCGCGCCCGCCGGCGCGCTGAGCGTGCTGGCGCGCCGCGTGGTGCTGGCCACCGGCCGCGACGGCCTGGGCGGCGCGCATGTGCCGCCCTTCGCGCAGGACCTGCCGCGCTCGCGCTGGGCGCACTCGAGCGATGTGTTCGACTACAGCACCTTGCGTGGCAAGCGCGTGGGCGTGATCGGCGCCGGCGCGTCGGCCATGGACAGTGCCGCCACCGCGCTGGAAGCGGGCGCGGCCAGCGTGGACCTGCTGATCCGGCGCGGCGACATCCCGCGCGTCAACAAGGGCAAGGGCGCGGGCAACCCCGGCCTCACGCATGGCCACCCGAGCCTGCCGGATGACTGGAAATGGCGCATCCGCCATTACATCAACGCGCAGCAGGTGCCACCACCGCGCGGCAGCACGCTGCGCGTCTCCCGGCACGAGAACGCTCGCTTCAACTTGGCCTGCCCCATCGAGCGCATCGAGCAAGCCGGCGGCGCGCTGCTGGTGCATACGCCCAAGGGCGCGTTCGAGCTGGATTTCCTGATCTTCTCCACGGGCTTTCGCATCGCGCTGGAGACGCGCGAGGAGTTCAGCGCCTTCGCCCGCCATATCCGCTACTGGCGCGACCGCTACACGCCGGCCCCGGGGCAGGAAGACCAGGAACTGTCGGACTCGCCGGATCTCGGCCCGGCCTTCGAATTCCTGGAGAAGACGACGCACGCATGCCCCGGCCTGTCGCGCATCCACTGCTTCTGCTATCCGGCGGCRCTGACGCACGGCACCGTATCGGGCGACATCCCCGCCATCAGCGACGGCGCCAGGCGCCTCGGCCAAGGCATCGCCGCGCTGCTCTACCAGGAGGACGTGGCGCTGCACTACGCCAATATGGAAGCCTTCGGCGAGCCCGAGGTGTTCGGCGATGAGTGGGTCCCCGCCGGGCCACCTCCGGCGCTGCCCAGCGACGCGGCGAACGCATCATGAGCCGCTGGCCGATCCGATGGCTGGCCAAGCGGCTGGCGCAAGCGCTGCTGGTCGTGCTGGCGATGACGGTGATCGTGTTCGCCGGCCTGCACGCGATCGGCAACCCGGTCGATATCCTGATCGGCCAGGACGTGGACCAGGTCGAGCGCGCGCGCATCATCGCCAGGCTAGGGCTGGACCAGCCGCTCTGGCGCCAGTATCTCGCCTTCCTGCAAGGCGCCCTGCACGGCAACCTGGGCAACAGCTTTGTCTATAACGTGCCCGCCATCCAGCTGATCCTGCAGCGGCTGCCCGCCACGCTGGAGCTCGCCGTGGCGGCGCTGCTGCTGGCGGTGCTGGTGGGCGTGCCCTGCGGCCTCTTTGCCGGGCTGTATCCGGAGCATCCGGTCTCGCGCCTGCTGATGACCGGCAGCATTGTCGGCTTCTCGCTGCCGACCTTCTGGGTCGGGCTGATGATGATCATGGCCTTCAGCGTGAGGCTGGGCTGGCTGCCATCGGGCGGGCGCGGCGCCACTGCCGAGTGGCTGGGCGTGCCGTGGTCGTGGCTCACCACCGACGGCCTGCGCCACCTGATCCTGCCGGCCATCAACCTGTCGCTGTTCAAGGTGTCGCTGGTGCTGCGGCTGACCCGCGCCGGCGTGCGCGAGGTGCTGCCGCAGGACTGGGTCAAGTTCGCGCGCGCCAAGGGCTTGTCGCCGATCCGCGTGGTGCTGGGCCATGTGCTGCGCAACACGATGATTCCGCTGGTCACCGTGCTGGGGCTGGAGTTCGGCTCGACCATCGCGTTTGCGGTGGTGACCGAGAGCATCTTCGCCTGGCCCGGCGCCGGCAAGCTGATCCTCGACAGCATCAATGCGCTCGACCGCCCGGTGATCGTTTCCTACCTGATTGTGGTGGTGTGCCTGTTTGTCACGCTGAACCTGATCGTGGACATTCTCTACAAGCTGCTCGACCCGCGCGTGCGGCTGGAGGCCGCCACATGAGCGCCATCGACAACCCCGCCAAAGCCGCCACAGCCGCTCCGGCGGCGCCCCAGGCGCTGCGCCGCGAATCGCCGTGGCGCCGGATGGCGGCGGATTTCTTTGCCTCGCGCACGGCTGTGTTCGGCCTGGTGCTGCTGGGGACCCTGGTGCTGGCCGCGGTCTTTGCCCCGCTGGTCACCCCGCAGAATCCGTATGACCTGCTCCAGCTCGACGTCATGGACGCGCGCCTCGCGCCCGGCACGGCGAGCGGCACCGGCACCTACAGCTACTGGCTCGGCACCGACGGCCAGGGGCGCGACATCTTCTCGGGCATCCTCTACGGCCTGCGCATCAGCCTGAGCGTGGGCGTGGGCTCGGCGCTGATCGCCGGCGTCATCGGCACCCTGCTTGGCCTGCTGGCCGCCTATGCCGGTGGCCGGGTGGACAGCGTGATCATGCGCACCGTGGACCTGCTGCTGTCGTTCCCGTCGATCCTGGTCGCGATGATGATCCTGGCCTTCCTCGGCAAGGGCGTGACCAATGTGGTGCTCACGCTCGTGATCCTGGAGTGGGCCTACTACGCCCGCGCCGCGCGCGGCCAGGCACTGGTGGAAAGCCGGCGCGAGTACGTGGAAGCCGCTCGCGGCCAGGGCATTTCCAACTGGCGCATCGTGGTGGGCCATATCCTGCCGAACTGCCTGCCGCCGCTGATCGTGATTGCCTCGCTCCAGGTGGCGCGTGCCATCACGCTGGAGGCCACGCTGTCGTTCCTTGGCCTGGGCGTGCCGGTGACCGAGCCTTCGCTGGGCCTGCTGATCGCCAACGGCTACCAGTTCATGCTGTCCGACGAGTATTGGATCAGCTTCTTCCCCGGCATCGCGCTGCTGGTCACGGTGGTGGCCATCAACCTGGTGGGCGACCGCCTGCGCGACGTGCTCAACCCGAGGTTGCAGAAATGACGGCGCCGGACATCAACAACGCCGTGCCGACGCTGGAGGTCCGCCACCTGCGCACGCACTTCGAAACCCGCGCCGGCGTGCTGCCGGCAGTCGACGACGTCTCCTTCACCGTGCCGCGCGGCCGCATTCTCGGGCTGGTGGGCGAATCCGGCTCCGGCAAATCGGTCACGGGGTTTTCCATCATGGGCCTGGTGGACCCGCCGGGACGCATTGTCGGCGGCGAAATCCTGTTCCAGGGACGCGAGCTGACCAGCATGCGGCCTGCGGAGCTGCGCCAGTTGCAGGGCAACCGCATCGCGATGATCTTCCAGGATCCGATGATGACGCTCAACCCCGTAATGCGGGTGGACGCCCAGATGATCGAGGCGGTGCGTGCGCATAGCCCGGCGAGCCACAAACAGGCGCGCGAACTGGCGCGCGAACTGGCGCGCGACACGCTAGGCATGATGGGCATCCCCAGCCCGGAGGAGCGCCTGCGCGCCTATCCGCACCAGCTCTCCGGCGGCATGCGCCAGCGCGTGGCGATTGCCATCGCCATGCTGCACCGGCCCGACCTGATCATTGCCGACGAGCCCACCACCGCGCTGGACGTCACCATCCAGGCGCAGATCCTGTCCGAGGTGCAGAAGCTGGCGCGCCAGCACGGCACCGCGCTGATCTGGATCACGCACGACCTGTCCGTGGTGGCCGGGCTGGCCGATGAAGTCGCCGTGATGTACGCCGGCCGCATCGTCGAGCAAGGGCCGGTCGATGCCGTGCTGGACCATCCACTGCACCCCTACACCGCCGGCTTGATCGGCAGCTTGCCCAGCCTGAACAAGCGCGGCCAGCGGCTGCGCCAGATCCCTGGCATGACGCCCAACCTGCTGACGATGCCGCCCGGCTGCGCCTTCGCGGCGCGCTGCCCGCGCGTCTCCGAGGCCTGCGTGCTGGCGCCCGCCATCACCTCGCCGCAGGCCATGCGCCAGGTGCGCTGCTTCCATCCGGGCCAACCGGCCATTGCCGCGGAGTTCGCATGAAGCCGACTGAACACGCTGCCGGCGGGCAGCCGCAATTACCCGCCCTGATCGATGCCCGCCATCTCGCCAAGCGCTTTGGCGAGCAGCATCCCGGGCGCATTGGCCTCGCGCTGCAGCGCATGGGCTGGTCGGTACCCGCGCCGGTCACGCATGCCGTGGATGGCGTGGACCTGCAGATCCGCCGTGGCGAAGTGGTCGGCCTGGTCGGCGAATCCGGCTGCGGCAAGTCCACGCTTGGCCGCATGGTGGCCGGCCTGCTGCCACCTTCAGCGGGGGAAATCCGCGTGGACGGCCAGAGCATCGAAAGCCTGGACGCCAGCGCCCGCCGCGCACTGCGGCTAAAGATCCAGATGGTGTTCCAGGATCCGTACGCCAGCCTCAACCCGCGCCTGCGCGTGGACCGCATTGTCGGAGAAGGCGCGCGCCTGCACGGCCTGGTGGATGCGGCCGGCTTCGACGACTACGTCGGCGCCCAACTGGAGCGCGCCGGGCTGGACCCGGCCCTGCGCCAGCGCTACCCGCATCAGTTCAGCGGCGGGCAGCGCCAGCGCATCGGCATTGCACGCGCGCTGGCCGTGCAGCCGGAACTGCTGGTGTGCGACGAAGCGGTGGCCGCGCTGGACGTGTCGATCCAGGCGCAGGTGCTCAACCTGTTCATGGACCTGCGCGAGCAGCTTGGCCTGACCTATCTCTTTATCAGCCACGACCTTGGCGTGGTCGAGCATGTATCGGACCGCGTGGTCATCATGTACCTGGGCCGCGTGGTGGAGAGCGCGCCGACGGAAGAGATCTTCCGGCAGCCCAACCACCCATACACACAGGCGCTGCTGGCGGAAATCCCGCGCCTGGACGCGCGCCACAAGACCTTCACCGCCATCAAAGGCGAGATCCCCAGCCCGCTGGCGCCGCCACCGGGCTGCCACTTCCATCCGCGCTGCCCGCATGCCATGGCGCGCTGCCGGACCGAAGTGCCGCGCCTGCGCGGCATCGCCGTGAACCATCTCAGCGCCTGCCACCTGAACGAGGCGGGCTGACTGTTGGCTAGTGCGCGCCACGCCTCTCAACCCTTCTCACGCCCCGAGGAAACCTGCCCATGAAACGCCTGCTGTCCCTCTCGATCAGCGCCGCCGTTGCCACCATGCTCTGCGCCGGCGCGGCCTCCGCGCAGTCCCTGTCGATCGCTTTTGCCGATCCGCTTTCGTCGCTGGACCCGCAGCTCAACAACCATGCCGGCGACCGCTCCGTCGACCTGCATTTCTGGGACCTGCTGATCGAAAACAAGGACAACAAGCTGCAACCGGGGCTGGCCCTGTCGTGGAAAGCGCTGGACGACAAGACCTGGGAGTTCAAGCTGCGCCGCGACGTGAAGTGGCAGGACGGCAAGCCCTTCGGCGCGGAGGACGTGATCTTCTCCTACCAGCGCGCGCGCAATGTGCCGGGCAGCGTGGCGTCGTACGCGGGCTACCTGCGCACCATCGAGTCGATGCATGCCAAGGATCCGTACACCCTGGTCATCAAGACCAATATCCCGAATCCGGATCTGCCCCTGAACCTGGCCTCGATCCATATCGTCAGCAAGCACGTCGGCGAGAAGTCCAGCACCGAGGACTACAACAGCGGCCGCGCCGTGGTCGGCACCGGTCCGTACAAGTTCATCTCCTACACGCCGGGCGATCGCGTGATGATGGCGCGCAATGATGGCTATTGGGGCGGCAAGCCGGCCTGGCAGCAGGTCAGCTACCGCTACATCAACAACGGCCCGGCGCGCACCGCCGCGCTGTTGTCCGGCGACGTCGATGTGATCGACAAAGTCTCCGTGTCGGACCTGGCCAAGCTCAAGCAATCGCCCAACATCAGCGTGTTTCCCTATGCCGGCCTGCGCGTGATGCTGCTGCAGCCGAGCTTCAAGCCCGGCCCCAATCCCTACATCACTGACAATGCCGGCAAGCCGCTGGACAAGAACCCGCTGCTGGACGTACGTGTGCGCCGCGCCCTGTCGCTCGCCATCAACCGGCAGGCGGTGGTGGGCCGCATCCTGCAGAACACGGCCAGCGTGGCCAACCAGTGGATGCCGAAAAACACCTTCGGCTACAACCCGGAGGTCAAGGACATCCCCTTCGATCCGGAACAGGCCAAGAAACTGCTGGCCGAGGCCGGGTTCAAGGATGGCTTCAAGCTGACCATCCACGCGCCCAACGACCGCTACCCGCAAGGCCCGGAGACCGCGCAGGCGGTTGCCCAGTTCTGGACCCGCGTCGGCGTCAAGACCCAGGTGGAAGTGGTGCCCTGGTCGGTCTACTCTGGCCGCGCCAACAAGAACGAATACGCGGTCAGCATGCTGGCCTGGGGCAACGGCACCGGCGAGGCCAGCTATGCGCTGGTCAATGTGCTGGCCACCGTGGATGCCAAGAAAGGCCTGGGCGCCTCCAACTGGGGCCACTACAGCAACCCGGCCGTGGACAAGGCCCTGGACGAATCCACCGCCGAGTTCGATGTGCCCAAGCGCGAGGCCATCCTGCGCCGTTCGGTCAAGCTGGTGTCGGACGACGTGGGCATGCTGCCGCTCTACCACTACCAGAACATCTGGGCCGCCAGGAAGGGCCTGAAGGTGGCGCCGATGACCAGCGACCGCACCGCGGCGATGATGGTCACGCGCGACGGCAAGTAAGGCGGGGCGAACATGGCACAGCTTCACATCACCCCGGCCGACGACCTGATCGACGTCGCGCGGCGGATTTCCGTGTCGGGACTGCGTCCCGGCGAAACCATTGCCATCGCCACGCGCACGCTGCGTGGGCGGGAGCTTGCCTGGGCCAGCGAAGCCACGTTCGCGGCGGACGCCGCCGGCACCGTGGACCTGGAGCGCGACGCGCCGCTTTCGGGCAGCTACACGGGCGTGAGCCCCATGGGCCTGCTGTGGTCCCAGAGTCCGGTCGATAGCGACAGCCGCGAGCAGTTCCATGCAGACGCCAACCGGCCGCTCGTGACCGAGGTCACGATGCGGGCCGATGGCGCGCAAGCACGCGGCGAACTGGTGCAGCGCCTGGCGGCTGCCGGCGTGACCCGCCGGGACGTGCGCGAGGACGGCCTGGTCGGCACGCTTTACCTGCCCGCGGGCCCCGGGCCGCATCCGGCGGTGATGGTGCTCAACGGCTCGGGCGGCGGCATCAACGAGCCGCGCGCCGCGCTCTATGCCTCGCGCGGGTACGCTGCGCTGGCATTGGCGTACTTCAAGGCGCCGGGGCTATCGGACTACATCTCCAACACGCCGCTGGAGTACTTCGAGCGCGGCCTGCACTGGATCCGCGAACACGTCCGGCCTGCGCACGATTTCATCGCGTTGTCGGGCCAGTCGCGTGGCGGCGAGCTTGTGCTGCTGCTGGGCGCAACCTTCCCCGAGCTGGTCTCGGCTGTGATCGGCTACGTGCCTGGCGCGGTGGTGCACAGCGCGCAAAACGCCGCCGATCCCGCCAGCGGCCGTGAAGGCCCCGCCTGGCTGCACCACGGCAAGCCGCTGCCGCACGTGTGGGAGAACAACCGCACGGCAAGCTGGGCCCCGTTTGATGAAGGCCCGGCGCCACACCGGCATGAACGCGCCATCCTGACCGCGCTGCAAGACCCCGAAGCGGTGGCGCGCGCCCGCATCCGCGTGGAAGCGATCCGCGGGCCGGTGATGCTGCTGTCGGGGACCGACGACGGTTCCTGGCCTTCCAGCCTGTATGCGCGCATGGTGGCGGCCAAGCTGGCCGAAGTGGGGCATGCGCACGACGTCAAACATCTTGATTTCGAGCAAGCCGGCCACGCCATCCTCTTCCCGTATGTGCCGACCACGCAAATGGTCTATGCGCATCCGGTATCCAGGCGCATCAGCACCACCGGCGGCACGCCAGCGGCGAATGCCGTGGCGGACGAGCAATCGTGGATCGGCGTGCGGGATTTCCTGGCGCGCGCCGTGGCGCGCCACGCTGGCCAAGCCTGAGTTGCCGAACAACAAAATCACTGAGTCAAGACCGAGAACCCCATCATGACCCAAGCCAATCCAGCTACCACCGACGTGGTGGACAACGTAGCCGGCCTCGCCGCCGGCTCGGCCACCCACGCACTGCGCCATCAGCGCGAGAAGGTCGCCGCCGCGACGCAGGGCAGCTATGACGCGCTGTTCGATCCCGCCCTGCCCGGCCTGCCGCTGACCGAGCGCCTGCTGGTGGCGCTGTACGCCGCGCGCCTCACGCCCGCGCCGGAACTGGTTGCGCATTACAGCGCGCGCCTGGCGCAAGCCGGCGCCGATGCCGCCCTGGTCGCCGTGGCCGGGCAAGGCAATCCGGATTCGCTGGCCGATCCGCGCCTGCGCGCCATGCTCGCCTTCACCCGCACGCTGATCGAGAACCCGGTAGCGGGCGACGAAGCTGCCCTCAAGGCCCTGCCCGCCGCCGGCCTGGCCACGCCCGACGTGGTAACGCTGGCGCAACTGATCGCCTTCCTGTCCTACCAGGTGCGCCTGGTAGCCGGCCTGAAGGCCCTGAACACCCTGCAATCCCAGGAGGCCGCAGCATGAGCGCACCCATCAAGGCAAACGGTTTCACCAACGAGGTGCTCGACTGGAAGGCCTGGCTGGACGTGGTCCAGGTGGACCAGGCCACGCCTGAGCAGATCGCGGTGCTGGAAGAAAGCCATCCCAAGGCCAAGGTGTCGGACTACTACCTGTTCCTGGTGCATCAGGCCGAAATCCTGCGCCAGCGCTCCACCGCCTTCAACGCCATCATGTACGCCCCCGGCGGCATGGCGCGTGCCGAGCGCGAGCTKGCCAGCACGGTGGTGTCGCGCATCAACGGCTGCGTGTACTGCGCGTCGGTGCATGCCCAGCGCTTCGAGCAACTGGCCAAGCGCAACGATGTGATCACGCAGGTGTTCGAGGACCCGCATACGGCGGGCACCACCGCGCGCGAGCAGGCGATCTCCAAGTTCTCGATCGCGCTGACCGAGCGGCCGGATGCGGTGAATGCCGACACCTTGCGCGCGCTGCGCGAGGTGGGTGTGAGCGATGCCGAGATCCTCGACCTGATTCACTCGATCGCCATCTTTGCGTGGGCGAACCGGTTGATGCTGAATCTGGGGGAGCCGGTATTTCCGGCTGTGGAGAGTTAACGCCGTGCGCTGACGCTAGTCAGCCCTGCGTGGCCGGCTCGCAATGCACCGCGAGCCAGACCGTCGACTGGGCGGCATCCGTCCACGCCACGCGATGYCGGCAATGCGCCGGCAGATGCAGGTAGTCGCCGGGCGCGAGCGTGCGCGGCTCGGCCTCGCCATCCAGGTGCAGGCCCGCGCTGCCGCTGACCAGCAGCACCCATTCGTCCTGCGCGCTGTCGTACCAGAAGCCCTCCGGGCTGGCCTGGCCGTTCGAGACGATGCGCTCGATCTTCAGGCCGGGCCGCTCCAGCAAGGCTTCGAAGCGCTCGGCGGTCCTGTCGACCGGCGCCTGCGCCAGCAGGTTGCCCTGCAGCACAGGCGGCGGGTTGCCCTTGGCATCCATCATCGTCTCCGGTTGGGCGGCACGCCTGCCGCCAACGTCAATCGCCCGGGCCTGGCGCGAGCACGTCGCGCGCGCCGTTGCGGCCCATCGGCGAGACCAGTCCCGCCACTTCCATCTGCTMGATCAGGCGCGCCGCACGGTTGTAGCCAATGCGCAACTGGCGCTGCACGGCGGAAATCGAGGCCCGCCGGCTGGTCAGCACGAAGGAGGCCGCTTCGTCGTATAGCGGGTCGGCCTCCACGTCGCCACCACCTTCGCCGAACAGGTCCGACGCCGCGGCCTCGGCGGGATCGCCCGCGAGGATCGCCTCGTCGTAGTCGGGCTCGCCGAACTGCTTCCAATGCTCCACCACGCGGTGCACTTCGTCATCAGCCACAAAGGCGCCGTGCACGCGTTGCGGATAGCCGGTGCCCGGCGGCAGGAACAGCATGTCGCCCTGTCCCAGCAGACTCTCGGCGCCCATCTGGTCGAGGATGGTGCGCGAGTCGATCTTGGACGAGACCTGGAACGCCACCCGGGTAGGGATGTTGGCCTTGATCAGGCCGGTGATCACATCCACCGACGGGCGCTGCGTGGCCAGGATCAGGTGGATGCCGGCGGCACGGGCCTTCTGCGCCAGCCGCGCGATCAGTTCTTCGATCTTCTTGCCGGCCACCATCATCAGGTCGGCCAGCTCATCGATCACCACCACGATGAATGGCAGCGTGCGCAGCGGCTCGGGCGCATCGGGCGTAAGCGAGAACGGATTGGGCACGTGCTCGCCCGCGGCCTCGGCGGCGCGGATCTTCTGGTTGAAGCCGGCCAGGTTGCGCACGCCCAGCGCCGACATCAGGCGGTAGCGCTTTTCCATTTCGCCCACGCACCAGTTCAGCGCGTGCGCGGCCTGCTTCATGTCGGTCACCACCGGTGAAAGCAGGTGCGGAATGCCTTCGTAGACCGACAGCTCCAGCATCTTGGGGTCGATCATGATCAGGCGCACATCGTCCGGCGTGGCCTTGTACAGCAAGGACAGGATCATGGCGTTGACCGCCACGGACTTGCCCGAGCCGGTGGTGCCGGCCACCAGCAGGTGCGGCGCGCGTGCGAGATCGGTCACCACCGGGTTGCCGGTGATGTCCTTGCCCATCGCCAGCACCAGGTGCGAGCTATGCGCGAGGAACGATGAGGCGGCCACGATCTCGGACAGGCGGATCATCTGGCGCCGCGCGTTCGGCAGCTCCAGGCCCATGCAGGTCTTGCCGGGAATGGTCTCGACCACGCGGATCGAGGTCACGCCCAGCGCCCGCGCCAGGTCTTTCATCAGGCCGACCACCTGCGCGCCACGCACGCCCATGGCGGGATCCACCTCGAAGCGCGTGATGACCGGGCCGGCCGAGGCGCCGACCACCGACACCGGCACCTTGAACTCCGCCAGGCGTTGCGCGATCAGGTTGCCGGTTTCCTGCAACTGCTCCTCGGTCACCTGCTGGATGTCAGCCGTGGCGGTTTCCAGCAGGCCCAGGTCCGGCAAGCGGTAGTCCGAAATACGGGACGGCGGCGGCGTGACGGCAATCACTTGCGACGCCGGCACTGTACCCGCTGCAGGTGCGGTGGCTACGGCGAATGCGGCGGGTGCGGCGGCCGCTACCGGCGCATCGAGCGCCACCATCTTGCCGACCACGGCCGGCAGCACGATGCGCGGCTTGGGCGCCGGCGGCGTGGCTGGCAATGTTTCGGGCAGCGGAGCCGGCGTTTCTTCTATCGCAGGCGCGGGGCTGGCAGCGCTAACCTCGCTGCGGTGCTCGACCAGCAGGTTGGCATCGAGAACGCCTTCAGCGATCTCTTCCGTGGCTTCTTCAGGTTCGGGGTCGGAGCCGGCGATGGGCTCCAGGTCAGCTTCGGCATCCTGAACGAACACGATATTAGGCGCGGCTTCCGCCGTCGGCGCAGCTTGTGCTTCTACTTCCGGCTCGGCGGCGCCTGCCGGCTCCTGAGCCATTGCCGGTTCGTCCACCTCGGGCGCCAGGGCAACCTCTGGCAGTGCAACCGCCTCGGGCTCGGCCGGGACAGCCGCTTCGGCATCCACGGCAGACGGTTCGGCAACGACTTCGTCGCTGGCTTCGGCTGTTGCTTCGGCTGTTGCATCGACCGGGATTTCGAGCAGGGCCTCAGCCACGACCGGCGCGGCGACCTCGCTTACGGCATCGGTGACAACATCGGTGGCTGCCTCCGCGACAACCGCGGCGGCGGCAGGAGCGGCTTCCGGCTCCAGCTGCGCGTCAGCCGCCGGAGCAGCAGGCCGCGCCGGCTTCCAGGCGCTGGCCAGTGCGCTCAGCTCCGCCATCAGCGCCTCGGCTTCCAGGCGGAGCGCATCCAGCGTCACGGAGGGCGTCGCGGCTTCGCCGGGGGATTCCGCGCGCGGCTCCGCAATCTGCGGGGCCTCAAAGGGTGCGGCGGCGGAAATGGCAATGTCCTCGGTGGACAGCACCGCCATAGGTCGCGGCTCGGCGGGCGCCGCAGCGGGGACGGCCTCGGCCTCCAGCACTTGCGTTTCCTGCGCCTGGCGGGGCAGCGCTTCGGACGCTGCCGGCCCTGCTGGCACGGCGGCAACCTGTTCGCTTTGGTGCTGGCGCGCATCGTCGGCCTGCCCAACCGGCATGACAACGGGTACAACAGCGGGCACGACAACCGGCCGCACCGCGGCAGCTGTCGTCACGCTCTTTGCCGCAGCGGGCTGGGCGGGCCGCGCATTGGCTTGCGGCAGCGTTGTGATGGCCGAGCGTGCACTCATCTGCGGCTGGCGCACCGGGCTGCTGGCCACGGTCGCCCGTGCAGCCGCGGCCGGGGCAGGACTGGCTGCGCGGGCCTGCGTTGCCGCCGCGGCACTAGCCGCCGCCGCGACGGATGCCGCGCGCGCGGCTGCCGGGCTGGTGGCTTGCGGCTGGCTGGGGG
>NZ_JBFTSF010000101.1:0-20060 GCF_056399905.1 Cupriavidus sp. 01L46 | reverse complement strand
GCATTGCACCGACCTGCCGCCTGTGAAGAAGAAATAAGAAGAAGCAATAAGCAATAAGCAATACGCGAGAGGCGCACGGCGCGGCATTTTCGCCGTGCGCCACGCCCAAGAGATCACAAGACTGTCTATCGCCGATCTGGCGCCCCGACCGAGCCACAGAGACAACCATGACCGAAAACCTTCGCGAAGCCGCACTCGACTACCACCGTTACCCCACGCCCGGCAAGATCTCCGTGACGCCGACCAAGGCAATGGCCACGCAGCGCGACCTTGCCCTCGCCTACTCTCCGGGCGTGGCCGACGCCTGCATGGAGATCGTGCGCGATCCGGCCGAGGCAATGAACCTCACGTCGCGCGCCAACCTGGTCGCCGTGATTACCAATGGCACCGCGGTGCTGGGCCTGGGCAATATCGGGCCGCTGGCGGGCAAGCCGGTGATGGAGGGCAAGGGCTGCCTGTTCAAGAAGTTCGCGGGCATCGATGTGTTCGACATCGAACTGGCGGAGGACGACCCGGATGCGCTGATCGACACCATCGCCCGCATGGAACCGACCTTTGGCGGCATCAACCTGGAAGACATCAAGGCGCCCGAGTGCTTCTACATCGAGAAGAAGCTGCGCGAGCGCATGAAGATCCCGGTCTTTCACGACGACCAGCACGGCACCGCCATCGTGGCCGCCGCGGCCATCCTGAATGCGCTCAAGCACGTTGGCAAGGATATCGCCGAAGTCAAGCTGGTGGCGTCCGGCGCCGGCGCCGCGGCACTGGCCTGCCTGGACCTGATCGTCAACCTGGGCCTGCCAATCGGCAACGTGTTCGTCTCCGACAGCAACGGCGTGGTCTATCAGGGCCGCAAGGAGGCGATGGACCCGAACAAGGCGCGCTATGCGCAGGACACGTCCGCGCGCACGCTGGCCGACATCATCGGCGGCGCGGACATCTTCCTGGGGCTGTCGGCCGGCGGCGTGCTCAAGCCGGAGATGGTCAAGGTCATGGCGCGCGACCCGATCATCCTGGCCATGGCCAACCCCACCCCGGAGATTGCGCCGGAGGCCGCGCTGGCGGTGCGCCCCGATGCCATCCTGGGCACCGGCCGCTCGGACTATCCGAACCAGGTCAACAACGTCCTGTGCTTTCCGTTCATCTTCCGCGGTGCGCTAGACGTTGGCGCCACCACCATCAACGAGGAGATGAAGCTGGCCGCCGTGCGCGCCATCGCCGAACTGGCGCATGCGGAAATCCCCGAAGTGGTCGCGCAGGCGTACGGCGCGGCGGGCCTGCGCTTCGGCGCCGAATACCTGATTCCCAAGCCGTTCGACCCGCGCCTGATCGAAGCGGTGGCGCCCGCCGTGGCCAAGGCCGCGATGGACAGCGGCGTGGCAACGCGTCMGATCGCCGACATGGAGGCGTATCGCCAGCGCCTTGGCCAGTTCGTCTACCAGTCGCGCAGCGCCATGGGGCCGGTGTTTGCCGCCGCCAAACGCGCGCCCAAGCGGGTGATCTACGCCGAAGGCGAGGACGAGCGCGTGCTGCGCGCCGCCCAGGTGGTGATCGATGAGGGCATCGCGCGCCCGTTGCTTGTCGGCCGCCCCGCTGCCATCGTCCAGCGCATTGCGCAATTCGGCCTGCGCCTGCAGCCCGGCGTGGATTGCGAGTGCGTGGACCCACTGGACCCCGCCGTCTATCGCGACGCGGCCGAGGCGTACTACCAGCTGAGTTGCCGCGACGGCGTCTCGCGGGCGCTGGCACAGACGGAGGTGCGCAGCCGCGGTACGCTGCTGGGCGCCATGCTGGTGCGCCAGGGCCGGGCCGACGCCATGCTGTGCGGCACCGTGGGCCGCTTCCAGGACCACCTTGGCTATGTGCGGGACACCATCGGCCTCAAGCCCGGCAGCGAGACGCTCGCCGTCATGCAGATGCTGATGCTGCCGGGGCGCCAGCTGTTTATCTGCGACACCCACGTCAACCTCGACCCGACGGCGCAGCAGATCGCCGACATTACGCTGCTGGCGGCCGAGGCGGTCCGGCGTTTCGGCATCGCGCCTAGCGTGGCCCTGCTTTCCCACTCCAACTTCGGCGGCTCCACCGCGCCGGCGGCGGTGAAGATGCGCGAAGCGCTGGCGCTGGTGAAGGCGCGCGAGCCGTCGCTGGCCGTCGAAGGCGAGATGCGCGGCGATGCGGCGCTGTCCAAGCCCATCCTGGAACACGAGTTCCCCGAATCCTGCCTGCCCACCGAAGCCAACCTGCTGGTGATGCCCAACGTGGACGCCGCCAACATCTCGTACAACCTGATGCGCATCGCCGCGGGCGGCGGCATCACGGTGGGCGGCATCCTGCTCGGCGCCGCGCGCCCGGTGCACATCCTGACGTCTTCATCGACGGTACGCCGCATCGTCAACATGAGCGCCGTGGCAACGGTCGACGCCGGCGCGCAGCGCGCAACGGCCTGGGCAATCGACTGACCTGCCCCCCGACGACGCCGGCGGCCAAGCAACCCCAACGAGGAGACACCCATGGACAATGACAATCACCCCAAGCCGTTGTACCGATCCCTGTACTTCCAGGTCATCACCGCGATCGTCATCGGTGTGATCCTCGGCCACTTCTATCCGCAGGCCGGCGAGGCGATGAAGCCGTTGGGCGACGGCTTCATCAAGCTGATCAAGATGATCATCGCGCCGATCATCTTCTGCACGGTGGTGGTCGGCATCGCCGGCATGGAGGACATGAAGAAGGTCGGCAAGACCGGCGGGCTGGCGCTGCTGTACTTCGAGGTGGTAAGCGCCATTGCACTGGTGGTGGGTCTCGTGATCATCAACATCGTCAAGCCCGGGGCGGGCATGAACGTCGACGTAAGCACGCTCGATACCAAGAGCATCGCCGCCTATACCGAGCCCGGCAAGATACAGGGCACGGTGGATTTCCTGCTGCATGTGATCCCCAATACCGTGGTGGACGCGTTCGCCAAGGGCGAGATCCTGCAGGTGCTGCTGTTTGCCGTGATGTTTGGCTTCGCGCTGCATAAGTTCGGCGGGCGCGGCACGCTGGTGTTCGACTTCATCGAGAAGTTCTCGCATGTGCTGTTCACCATCGTCGGCTACATCATGAAGGTGGCCCCCATCGGCGCGTTCGGGGCCATGGCGTTTACCATCGGGAAATACGGCGTGGGCTCGCTGCTGCAGCTTGGCCAGCTGATGGCGACGTTCTATGCAACCTGCCTGTTCTTCATCTTTGTCGTGCTTGGCGGCATCGCGCGCGCGCATGGGTTCTCGATCTGGAAGTTCATCAAGTACATCAAGGAGGAACTGCTGATCGTGCTGGGCACGTCGTCGTCCGAATCGGTGCTGCCGCGGATGATGGCCAAGCTGGAGAACCTGGGCGCGCGCAAGTCCGTCGTGGGGCTGGTGATCCCCACCGGCTACTCGTTCAACCTGGATGGCACGTCCATCTACCTGACCATGGCKGCSGTGTTYATCGCYCAGGCCACCAACACCGACATGAGCCTGACGCAGCAGCTCACGCTGCTGGCCGTGCTGCTGCTCACCTCCAAGGGCGCGGCCGGGGTCACCGGCAGCGGCTTCATCGTGCTGGCGGCCACGCTGTCGGCGGTGGGCCATGTGCCGGTGGCGGGCCTGGCCCTGATCCTGGGCATCGACCRCTTCATGTCGGAGGCGCGCGCGCTGACCAACCTGATCGGCAACGGCGTGGCCACGGTGGTGGTGGCGAAATGGACCGGCGACCTGGACGTGGCGCGCATGCACCGCCGGCTGGACAACGAATCGGACGCCGAGGCCGACGAACCGGAGGCCGTGCTCGATCCGATGGTGGCGCGCATGCCGGCCTCCGGCACCACGCTGACCCGGTGACCGGCAGGCCGCGATGAAACCTTCCACCTATCGTCCCGACGCCAGCGTCAAGGCACCGCACCGCATCGTCATCGTCGGCGGCGGCGCCGGCGGCCTTGAGCTGGCCACCCGGCTGGGCAACACCCTTGGCCGGCGCCGGCAAGCCGAAGTCACCCTGATCGAGAAGACCCGCACCCACGTGTGGAAGCCCAAGCTGCACGAGATCGCCGCCGGCAGCATGGACATGAGCGCGCATGAGGTGGGCTATCTCGCGCAATCGCACTGGCACCACTTCCGCTACCGCGTCGGCGAGATGGTGGGCCTGGACCGGGAGCGCCGTGAGGTGCTGGTGGCGCCCTATGTCGACGACGAAGGCACGCAGATCACACCGCCGCGCACCTTTGGCTACGACACGCTGGTCATCGCGGTGGGCAGCCAGAGCAATGACTTCGGCACCCCTGGCGTCTACGAGCACGCCATGCGGCTGGAGTCCGCCGCGGACGCGCTGCGCTTTCACTCGCGCATGGTCAATGCCTGCATCCGCGCGCATGCGCAGACCGCGCCGCTGCTGGCCCAGCAGCTGCACGTTGCTATCATCGGCGCCGGCGCCACCGGGGTGGAACTGGCGGCCGAGCTGCACCGCACCACCCGCGAGGTAGTGGCCTTCGGCCTGGACCGGGTCGACGCCGACAAKGACATCCGCGTTACGCTGATCGAAGCCGCGCCGCGCGTGCTGCCGGCGCTGCCGCCACGCCTCTCAAGCGCCACGGAGAGCCTGCTGCGCAAGCTGGGCGTGGATGTGCTCACCGACGCCAAGGTGGCCGAGGTGCTGCCCGGTGGCGTGCTGCTGGGCGATGGCCGCCTGCTGCCCGCGGAGCTGGTGGTATGGGCGGCGGGCGTGAAAGCGCCTGACTTTCTCAAGGACCTGGCGGGCCTTGAGACCAACCGGATCAACCAGCTGGTCGTGCACCCCACGCTGCAGGCCAGCCKCGACGAGAACATCTTCGCGATCGGCGATTGCGCGGCGTGCGCGTGGCCCGAGGCCAATCAGGGCAAGGGCGGGTTCGTGCCGCCGCGCGCCCAGGCCGCGCACCAGCAGGCCTCCCACATGGTCAGGCAGGTCCGCGCCCGCATGGCGGGCAAGCCGCTGGCCGACTACCGCTACCGCGATTTCGGCTCGCTGGTGTCGCTGGGCGAGTTCAGCACCGTGGGCAACATGATGGGCGGCCTGATCGGCGGCAGCCTGATGGTGGAGGGACTGTTCGCCCGGATGATGTACCTGTCGCTCTACAAGATGCACGAACTGGCCTTGCACGGCTTTGCCAAGGTGGCGCTGGACACGCTGGCGCGCTCCATCGTCCGGCGCACCGAGCCGCATGTGAAGCTGCACTGAGCCCCGTGGCGCCGTCCCGCACACGCAATCGCACTCTTCCGGACCCCATGACCAATCCCACACCCGRTCCCTCCCGCTGGATTACCGAGCTCTTGAGCGCGCAACAGACCATGCTGCGCGCGTTCGGCGCCGCTCCCGGCCATGCGCCGCAGGACGACGACGCCACGCCCGCGCCGGTCTCCATGCTGGCGGCGGCGCGCGCGCTTGCCGCCTGGCCGGAACAGGCCCTCAGGCAAATGAGCGCGCTCTGGCCGGCGGGCGAGCCTGCCGGCACCGCGGACCGGCGCTTTGCCGCACAGGCCTGGCGCGACGACCCGCGCTTCGCGCTGGCGGTGCGCCACTACCAGAGCTACGCCACGCTGCTGCAAGGCGCGATCGAGCAGGCGCCGGCCGATGCGCAGACCAAGGGCCAGTGGCAGTTTGCGCTGCGCCAGGTGCTGGATGCGCTCAGCCCTGCCAACTGCCTGGCCACCAACCCCGAGGCGCTGCAGCTGGCCGTGGACTCCGGCGGCGCCAGCCTGGTGGAGGGCATGCGCCTGTTCCTGCAGGATCTGGCCAAGGGGCGCGTCTCCATGACCGATGAGCAGAGCTTCGAGGTTGGCCGCAACGTGGCCACCACGCCGGGCGCCGTGGTGCATGAGAACGCGCTGATGCAGCTCATCCAGTATGCGCCGGGCGAGGGCAAGGTCCATCAGCGCCCCCTGCTGATCGTGCCACCCTGCATCAACAAGTTCTACATCCTCGACCTGCAGCCCGAGAACTCTTTCGTCGCCCATGCGGTGGCGCAAGGGCATACGGTGTTCCTGGTGTCCTGGCGCAACGTGGCGCAGGCGCAGGGGCACCTGACCTGGGACGACTATCTCGAACAGGGCGTGCTGCGCGCCATCGACGTGGCGCAGGACATCACCGGCGCCGATCGCGTCAACACGCTGGGCTTCTGCGTGGGCGGCACGCTGCTGGCATGCGCGCTGGCTGTGGCCGCCGCGCGCGGCGAGGACAAGGTTGCCAGCGTCACGCTGCTCACCACGATGCTGGATTTCCACGACACGGGCGAGATCGGGTTGCTGGTCAATGAAGCCATGGTCGCCATGCGCGAGGCCACGATCGGCCGCGGCGGGCTGCTGCGCGGCCGCGAGCTGGCCCATGTGTTCGCGGCGCTGCGCGCCAACGACCTGATCTGGCCTTATGCCGTCAACAGCTACCTGAAGGGGAGCGCGCCGCCCGCGTTCGACCTGCTGTCCTGGAACTGCGACGACACCAACCTGCCCGGGCCGATGTACTGCTGGTACCTGCGCAACGCCTACCTGGAGAACCGCATGCGGGTGCCCGGCGGCACGGTGCAGTGCGGCGAGCCGGTGGACTTTGCCCGGGTCCAGGTGCCTGCCTTTCTCTATGCCTCGCATGACGACCATATCGTGCCGTGGGGCAGCGCCTATGCCACCACGCGCCTGCTGGGCGGGCCCACGACCTTTGTGCTGGGCGCCAGCGGCCACATCGCCGGCGTGATCAACCCGCCGGCCAAAGGCAAGCGCCACCACTGGACCGGGCCGCTCCAGGGCGATCCGCAATGCTGGCTCGACGGCGCCGAGCGCGCCGAAGGCAGCTGGTGGCCGGCCTGGACCCGCTGGCTGGCGCAACACGCCGGCGCGCGCACCGCTGCGCGCCGGTCGCCCGGCAACGCCGCGTACCCCGTGATCGAGCCCGCACCCGGGCGCTACGTCAAGGCGAAGGCCAGCTAGCTGCCAACCAGCCAGCCGCCCCGTCAATCCGCTATCCACCCTACCCCCAAGATTCACCCAGGAGAGTCACATGGAAGATGTTGTTATCGTCGCCGCGGCCAGAACCGCCGTGGGCAAGTTCGGCGGATCGCTCGCCAAGGTGCCGGCCCCCGAACTGGGCGCCACGGTCATCAAGGCCTTGCTCGAACGCAGCGGCCTGAAACCCGAGATGGTCGACGAAGTGCTGCTGGGCCAGGTGCTGACCGCTGGCAGCGGGCAGAACCCTGCGCGCCAGGCCGCCATCAAGGCCGGCTTGCCCAACACCGTGCCCGCCATGACCATCGGCAAGGTCTGCGGCTCCGGCCTGAAGGCCGTGCACCTGGCGGCCCAGGCCATCAAGTGCGGCGACGCGGATATCGTCATCGCCGGCGGCCAGGAGAACATGAGCGCGTCACCGCACGTGCTGTCAGGCTCGCGCGACGGCCAGCGCATGGGCGACTGGAAGCTGACCGACACCATGATCGTCGACGGCCTGTGGGACGCCTTCAACCAGTACCACATGGGCACCACCGCCGAGAACGTGGCCAAGGCCTACAACATCTCGCGCGAACAGCAGGACGCGTTCGCGGCCGCGTCGCAACAGAAGGCCGAGCTGGCACAGAAGACCGGCCGTTTCAAGGACGAGATCGTGCCGGTCTCGATCGTCTCGAAGAAGGGCACGGTGGTGTTCGATACCGATGAGTTCATCAAGCACGGCACCACGGCCGATGCCCTGGCGGGCCTGCGCCCGGCGTTCGACAAGGCCGGCTCCGTCACCGCCGGCAATGCCTCGGGCCTGAACGACGGCGCGGCGGCGGTGCTGATGATGTCGGCCAGCAAGGCGCGCGAGCTGGGGCTGACGCCGCTGGCCCGCATCGCCTCCTATGCCAGCGCCGGGCTTGACCCCACGATCATGGGCATGGGCCCGGTCCCGGCCTCGCAGCGTTGCCTGCAAAAGGCGGGCTGGAGCATCAACGACCTGGACCTGATGGAAATCAACGAGGCCTTCGCCGCCCAGGCGTGCGCGGTCAACCAGGAAATGGACTGGGACGCCAGCAAGATCAACGTCAATGGCGGCGCCATTGCCATCGGCCATCCCATCGGCGCGTCCGGCTGCCGCATCCTGGTCACCCTGCTCCATGAAATGGCGCGGCGCGATGCCAGGCGCGGCCTGGCGTCGCTGTGCATCGGCGGCGGCATGGGCGTGGCGCTGGCCGTCGAGCGCTAATCGAGTGCCAAGACAACATGCATTCCACAAGGAGAAAACAACGATGAGCAAGCAACGCGTAGTACTGGTCACGGGCGGCATGGGCGGCCTGGGCGAAACCATTTCCACCAAGATGGCCGATGCCGGCTACCGGGTGGCGGTCACCTATTCGCCCGGCAACACCACCCATGGCGAATGGGTTCAGCAGATGAAGGCACGCGGCTACGACATCCTCGCCGTGCCCTGCGATGTGGCGGACATCGATTCGTGCGCGAAGGCGGTGGCGGCCGTGACGGAAGTCGCCGGCCCGGTCGATGTGCTGGTCAACAACGCCGGCATCACGCGCGACATGACGTTCARGAAGATGGACAAGGTGAACTGGGACATGGTGCTGCGCACCAACCTGGACAGCCTGTTCAACATGACCAAGCAGGTCGCGGACGGCATGGTCGAGCGCGGCTGGGGCCGCGTGGTCAATGTGTCGTCGGTCAACGGCTCCAAGGGCGCGTTCGGCCAGACCAACTACTCGGCCGCCAAGGCCGGCGTGCACGGCTTTACCAAGGCACTGGCCCTGGAGGTCGCCCGGAAAGGCGTGACGGTAAACACCATCTCGCCCGGCTACATCGGCACCAAGATGGTCACCGCCATTCCCGAGGAGATCCTGAATACCAAGATTCTCCCGCAGATCCCGGTAGGCCGCCTGGGCAAGCCGGAGGAAGTGGCGGGCCTGATCATCTACCTGGCCTCGGAGGAAGCCGCCTTCCTGACCGGCGCCAACATCGCCATCAACGGCGGCCAGCACATGCAATGACGCTGGCGCAGCGATGACGGCCATCTGGCAAGACAACAACAAGGCAAGGCAGCAACCGGAGACCATATGAAATCCATGGGCATCGATCACGACGCGCTGATCAAGCAGTTCGCGCAAGCGTCGGAAAAGCAAGGTCAATCCCTGCAACAGGCTGTCCAGCAGGCGACCCTCAAGGCGTTGCAAGGCCGGGAGCTGACCCTGAAGAGCATCAAGGACACGCTGAAGATGGTCACCCAGGCGGCCTCCGCCGGGGCGGCCAGCAGCGGGCTCGCCGGGCCGGGGCTGGAGCCGATGTTGTCCCAGGTCGCGCAGGGAATGGACGCCGCGCTGGTGCAGGCGGTGGAAGCCAATCGCCGGGCGTTGCAGCAGATCGTCGACCAGGGCGCCCAATTGCGCGAGACCCACCTCAAGAAGGCCGTGGCCGACATCGAGAAGATGGAGGACGCGCTGTTGGGCTCGGTCGCCAAATCCATCGGCGAGTTGCCGCAGTCGGTGCAGGGGCCGTGGTCGTCGGTGCTGGACGGCATGAAGCTAAAGGGCACGGCAACCGGCGCCAGTGCCACGGCGGTGGTCGAGCAACTGACCACCCAGGCGCGCGAGCTCGCGCGCGAGGGACGGGCCTTTGCGCAAAGCAGCACCGAAGCCTGGCTCGAGCACTACGCCACGCTGGTCAGCGGCGTGCTGATCGGCATGTCGAATGGCCTGAACGGGGAAGGCAAGCGCTGACCTCGCGGTAGCCGCACCGCCATGCAGCAACCGGGACGCCGCAAGCGCGGCGTCCCATCCACAACCCACGGAGGAGCCCGGACAGATGGATCCCATCCTGCTGGCGCGCATGCAGTTTGCTGCCAACATCACATTCCATATCCTGTTCCCGACCATCAGCATTGGCCTGGGATGGTTGCTGCTGTTCTTCCGCTGGCGCTATCTGAAGGCGGACTCGCCACCGCTGCGCCATGCCTGGCTGAGCGCCTACCGGTTCTGGACCAAGGTGTTCGCGCTGACGTTCGCGCTTGGCGTGGTCAGCGGCATCACCATGAGCTTCCAGTTCGGCACCAACTGGCCAGGCTTCATGGAAACGGTTGGCAATATTGCCGGGCCCCTGCTCGCCTATGAAGTGCTGACCGCCTTCTTTCTCGAAGCCGGCTTTCTTGGCGTGATGCTGTTCGGCCACGGCAAGGTGGGCGAGCGGATACACCTGATGTCGACCTTCTTCGTCGCCTTCGGCACCACGCTCAGCGCCTTCTGGATCCTGGCGCTGAACTCCTGGATGCAGACGCCACAGGGCTACGAGATCATCCATGGCGAGTTCCATGTGCAGAGCTGGCTCGCCGTCATCTTCAACCCGTCCTTCCCCTACCGCTTCTGCCACATGCTGCTGGCCTCGGCGCTGACCTGCGCCTTCCTGCTCGCGGGGCTGAGCGCTTGGCAGTTGCTCAAGGGCACCGGACAGCTATCCGCGCCCAAGGTGCTGCGGGTCGGGCTGACCCTCGCCGCCGTCGCGATCCCGCTGCAGATCGTGGTCGGCGACATGCACGGGCTCAACACGCTTGCGCATCAGCCCCAGAAGATCGCGGCCATGGAGGGCGTGTGGGAAACCGAGCGCGGCGCGCCCTTGCTGCTCTTCGCCATTCCCGATGCCGGCGCGCGCACCAACCGCGCGGCGATCGGCATCCCGCATCTCGCCAGCCTGATCCTGACGCACCGCGCCGACGGCGAGATCCGCGGGCTGAACACGTTCGGCGACGCGCATCCGCCCGTCCTGCCGCTGTTCTTCGCGTTTCGCGTGATGGTGGGCATGGGTGTGCTGATGCTGGCGGYCAGCTGGCTGGGCTGGTGGTGGTACCGCCGCGCCGGCTGGCAGCCGCAGCGGCTGCCGCGCGCGCTGCTGTGGGGATTCGCGGGCATGACCTTCTCCGGCTGGATTGCCACGGTGGCCGGCTGGTACGTCACCGAGATCGGACGCCAGCCCTTTATCGTCTACGGCCTGGTACGCACCGCCGACGTTGCCTCCAACGTGCCGGCGCCCCATATCGCCCTGACGCTGGCGCTGTTTGCGACGGTGTACCTCGCGCTGATCGTCGCCTACGTCAGCGTGCTCAAGTACCTGGCGGAGAAACCGGAAGTGCCGCTCGGGGCCGATCACACCGGACAACCCACACCTGCGCCCGGCGCGATCGCCGCGCACCCCTTGCCTGCCGGGAGCCAACCATGACCTGGATGCGTTTGGACGACGCCCTGCCCGTGATCTTCATGGCGCTGATGGGCGTGGCCATGCTGGTCTACGTGATCAGCGATGGCTATGACCTGGGCGTCGGCATGCTGATGCACCGGGCGGCCCCGGCCGAGAAAGACGTCATGGTGGCGTCGATCGGTCCGTTCTGGGATGCCAACGAAACCTGGCTGGTGCTCGGCATCGGCATCCTCCTCGTGGCTTTCCCTAAGGCGCACGGATTGATATTGACCGAGCTCTACCTGCCTGTCACGCTGATGCTGGTGGGGCTGATCCTGCGCGGCGTGGCGTTCGACTTCCGGGTGAAGGTGAAGAGCGCGCACAAGCCGATGTGGGACAACCTCTTCTTCGCCGGCTCGACGATCGCGTCGGTCTCGCAAGGCTGGATGCTGGGACGTTACATCAGTGGCTTCGGTACCGGTTGGAACTACCCCTTGTTTGCTGCGGCCATCGCCGTGGCGTTGCCGATGGCCTACGTGCTGCTCGGCGCGTGCTGGCTCGTCATGAAGACCGAGGGCGAACTCCAGCAGCGCGCGGTGCACTGGGCCAGGATCGCGTGGGCGCCGATGGTCTGCGGGCTGGCATTGATCTCGATTGCCACGCCGTGGATCAGCCCGGCGGTGCGCGAGCGCTGGTTCGTGCTGCCGCAGATCGTCGCCCTCGTCTCCATCCCGCTGGTGACCGGCGTGGCGCTCGTGGCCGTGCGCATGCTGCTGAACACCCGCGTGGTGCGCGGGCCGGTGAGCTGGCTGCCCTTCGTGCTGCTGATCGGGGTCTTTGTGCTCAGCTTCCTCGGGCTGGCCTACAGCATCTTTCCGTTTGTCGTGATCCACCGCCTGACGATCTGGCAGGCTGCCAGCAGCCCGGAGGCCTTGAAGGTGATCCTGGTGGGCGTGTGCATCTCGGTGCCGGCCATTGCCGGCTACACGGTGTTCTCCTACCGGGTATTCCGTGGCAAGACCGGCGAACTCCGCTATGCCTAGCTGGCCCCGGAACATGCTGCGGCGCGACACAACGCAAGGCCCCGTCGACGGCTTCGCGGGTTTCGCGCAGCCGTGCTCCGGGAGTACACTGCGTTCACCCGACCTGTGCCCGGACGAACACAGGTCTCGCTTCCATCACTGGTATCCKGACGACAAGTCCTCCATCGTTGAGGACCGCGGAGAAAGGGCTCGCGACATGAATCTCGGCCGTATGCGCATGGGCATCTGGTGCGGTATGGCATTGGTAGCGATCGCGCTGGCCACGTGGCTGGCCTATGCCATGGCGTTGCGCGCCGGGCTCGATCAGCTGCGGGTTGCCGCCCAGCATCGCCTCGATGTCGTGTCCGCGCGGCTTGACGGCGAGCTGTCCCGCTTCGATTACCTGCCTTCGTTGCTCGAATCCACCACGGAAGTCTTCGCGTTGCTCAGCCGGCCCGATGACGCGGCGCTCAAGCAGCAGGTCAGCCGTTACCTGCACGGCATCACCGCAACCGCCGGCGCGGACAACCTGTACGTCACCCAGCGCTCCGGCCTGACCCTGGCGGCGGCCGACTGGGACCAGCCGGGTACCCCGGTGGGCGCCGACCTCTCGTTCCGGCCGTATATGCGCGATGCGCTGGAGCACGGCCGGGGCCGCTTCTACGGCGTAGGGTTTACCTCCGGCCGGCCCGGCTATTACCTCGCCTACGCGTTGCAGCAGGGCGGCGCGCAGCGCGGCGTGGCCACGGTCAAGGTCAACCTCGACGCGGTGGAACGCAACTGGGTCCAGATCCCGGGCAAGGTGCTGGTGGTCGACACCCGCGATGTGGTCATCCTGGCGTCGCTTGCGCCGTGGCGGCTGCGCCCGCTGGCGCCGCTGACGCAAGCGATGCTGGCCGAGGCCGGCCTGGCGCGCACCTACGGCAAGTCCGACCTGATGCCGCTGGACTGGCAGGTACGTGCCCGGCTGGACGCGCACAGCATGCGCGTGCGCCTGGATGGCGTGGACTACCTGGCCTCGGAGCGCACGGTCAACCACGGCCTCTGGCGCATCATGCTGCTGGACGACGAACTGCCGGCGCGCAACCTGGCCCGCAACGCCGCCATCGGCGCCCTGCTGGCCTGCATGGTGATCCTGCTGCTGGCGCTGGTGATTGCGCTGCGCCTGCGCGCCGCGCAACAGCAAGCCGCCGCCCAACGCGCGCTGCGCGCCGCGCACGATGGCCTGGAGGCCAAGGTGCTGGAGCGCACGGCCGAGCTGCGCGCGCTGCAAAGCGACCTGGTCCACGCCGGCAAGCTGGCCGCGCTCGGGCAGATGTCCGCCGGCGTGGTGCATGAACTCAACCAGCCGCTGGCGGCCATGCGCACGCTGTCGGACAACGCCGAGGTGCTGCTGGAAAAAGGCCGGCTCAAGGATGTGGCGGGCAACCTCCAGCGCATCGCCAAGCTGATCGATCGCCTTGGCCGGCTGACGCAGCAGCTCAAGGTCTTTGCCTTCAAGTCCCAGGATGCGGTGCAGCCGGTCCTGGTACGCCAGGCGGTGCAGGACGCACTGCTCCTTGTCAGCACCCGGATGCGGGAGCGCGATATCACGGTCAGCGTGGCGATCGACCCCGACGACATCAGCGTCCTGGCTGACGAGATCCGCGTCGAGCAGGTGCTGGTCAACCTGCTGGGCAATGCCGCCGATGCCTTGTCGGGCGCGCCGGTGCGGGAGCTGGAGATCCACGCGGCCCGGCAAGAGCTGTTCTGCATCGTCACCATCCGCGACACCGGCCCCGGCATCCATCCCGACGTGCTGCCGCGCCTGTTCGACCCATTCATTACCACCAAGCCGGCGGGCAAGGGCCTAGGCCTTGGCCTGATGATCTCGGCGCACATCGTGCGCGAATTCGGCGGGCGCCTGTACGCCCGCAACCTTGCGCCTGCCGGTGCCGAGTTCGTGGTCGAGCTGCCGCTGGCGCCGTCGCATGAGAGAAAACCCAATGACTGACACCCATCCCATCCGCGTGGTTTTTGTCGAGGACGAGGAGGATGTGCTGGTTGGCAGCTCGCAGGCCCTCGAGCTGGCGGGCTTCGCTGTGGACGGCTTTGCGTCGGTGGAGCAGGCGCGCAGCAGCATCGGCATCGGCGAGCCGGTGGTGGTGGTCTGCGACGTGAAGCTGCCGGGCATGAACGGCGTGGCCTGGCTCAACGAGATCCGGCACATCGACCCCGACCTGCCCGTGATCCTGATGACCGGCCACGGCGATATCTCCATGGCGGTGCAAGCCATGCGCGAGGGTGCGTACGACTTTATCGAGAAGCCGTGCTCCTCCGAGCGGCTGGTCTCCGTGGTCAGGCGCGCCGCCGACCGGCGCAAGCTCAGCCTGGAAGTGCTGGGCCTGCGCGAGCAGCTGGAAAGCTGGCACGGGATCCAGGCCTGCCTGATCGGACGCTCCGCGCAAATGGAGCGGGTGCGCCGCGCCGTGCGCGCGCTGGCCGATGCGCCGGCGGACGTGGTGATCTATGGCGAGACCGGCACGGGCAAGGACCTGGTGGCGCGCTGCCTGCATGACCATAGCGCGCGCCGCACCGGCAACTTCGTGCCGCTGAACTGCGGCGGCCTGCCCGAAGCCCTGGCCGAGAGCGAGCTGTTCGGCCATGAGGTAGGTTCCTTCACGGGCGCCACGCGGCGGCGCTGCGGCAAGTTCGAGCATGCGCAGGGCGGCACCTTGTTCCTCGACGAGATCGAAAGCATGCCGATGTCGGTGCAGGTCAAGTTCCTGCGCGCGCTGCAGGAGCGCTCCATCGAACGGGTGGGGTCGAACGAGCCCATCGCGGTGGATTGCCGGGTCATTGCTGCCAGCAAGGAAGACCTGAAACTCCTCAGCGAGCAAAAAAAATTCCGTGCCGACCTGTACTACCGCATCGGCGTGGCCTTTATCGACCTGCCGCCACTGCGCGAGCGGCGCGAAGATATCCCGCTGCTGTTCGAGCATCTCATCCTGCAGGCCGCTACCCGCTTCAACCGGCCGGCGCCGGTGCTCGGGAACGCGCAGTTCGAGCTGCTGCTGTCCCATTCATGGCCTGGCAACGTGCGCGAGCTGCGCAATGTGGCCGACCGTTTCGTGCTCGGGCTGCTGTCCGACGATTTCGAGCTGCACGGCAGCCATGCCGAGCACGGCAACAGCCTGCCCGACCAGCTCGAACAGTTTGAACGGGTTGTTGTCATGGAGGAACTCAAGCGGAACAACTGCGATGTGGCGGCAACCGCCAGGGCACTTTCCATCCCCAAGCAAACGCTGTACTCCAAGCTGCGCCGTCTGCAGATCGCTTATGACAAGGTGCAGGCCGAGGAGTAACCCAGGCGTAGTCCACCTGCACAAACAGAGCCACCTGAGCTACCTGAACCAACAGAGCCGACAGAGCCACCATCGCCCCCGGTAGCGCGGGGGACGCCCCCTATTTTCAAGAATCAAGACTGACAGGTATTCCCCATGCTTTACCAATTCCACGAACTCAAGAGCGCCCTGCTGTTGCCGCTCACCGCGCTGGCACAAGCCACGTCGCGCACCTTTACCAATCCGCTCAGCCCGCTGTCCATGATGCCGGGCGCCAACCGGATGGCCGCCGGCTACGAACTGCTCTACCGCCTCGGCAAGGATTACAAGAAGCCGCCCTTCGACATCAAGTCGGTGCAATGCCACGGACGGGACGTTCCCATCGTGGAGCAGACCATCATGGACAAGCCCTTCTGCAGGCTGCTGCGCTTCAAGCGCTATGCCGACGATCCGCAGGTCATCGGGTTGCTGAAGGACGAGCCGGTGGTGCTGGTATGCGCCCCGCTGTCCGGCCACCACGCCACCCTGCTGCGCGATACGGTGCGAACCCTGCTGCAGCATCACAAGGTCTACGTGACCGACTGGATCGATGCCCGCATGGTGCCGGCGCAGGACGGCCCGTTCCACCTGACCGACTACGTGCACTACATTCAGGACTTCATCCGCCACGTCGGCGCGGAAAACCTGCATGTCATCTCCGTGTGCCAGCCGGCCGTGCCTGTGCTTGCCGCCATCTCGCTGCTGGCTTCCGCCGGCGAGGCCACGCCGCGGACCATGACCATGATGGGCGGCCCGATCGATGCGCGCCGCAGCCCCACTGCCGTGAACGCGCTGGCCACCGACAAGTCCTTCGCGTGGTTCGAGAACAACGTGATTCATACCGTGCCGGCCAACTACCCGGGACACGGCCGCAAGGTCTACCCGGGCTTCCTGCAGCACGCCGGCTTTGTGGCGACCAATCCGGATCGCCATCTCTCCTCGCATTACGACTACTACCAGAATCTGGTCGATGGCGACCTGGACGACGCCGAGGCCCACGTGCGCTTCTATGACGAGTACAACGCCGTGCTCGACATGGCCGCTGAGTACTACCTGGATACGATCCGCGATGTGTTCCAGGAATTCCGGCTGGCCAGCGGCACCTGGGAGATCGACGGCAAGCCGGTGCGGCCGCAGGACATCACGGGCGCGGCGCTGCTGACCATCGAGGGCGAACTGGACGACATCACGGGAGCGGGCCAGACCGCGGCGGCGCACGATCTTTGCGCGGGCATTCCCAGCGCGCGCAAGCAGCATGTGACGGCGCAGGGCTGCGGGCACTACGGCATTTTCTCCGGCCGGCGCTGGCGCGAAGAGATCTATCCGCAGCTGCGCGCGTTCATCGCCAGCTATCGCTGAGCCTTGCGGGCGCCTGCGGCCAGGCCGCAGGCGCCGAGGATGAATTCCGCAGACGCCGCCGGCGACGCGCGGCGGCGGCGCAAGCCCGACCGGAGCCCCTTAGTCCGTCGGTCCGTTAATCCGTTCGTCCGACTGGTCGGGGATGGCCCGTATCAGCTCATCGAGCTGCGCGCTCATGGGCAACCCGAGCCGCTCGCCGGTGGGCAGCTTGTTCATGAACCATTGCTTGTACGTGCGATCCAGTTCCCCGGACACGGCCATCTCTCGCACCGCCTTGTCCGCCACAGCGGCGAACTGCGGATCGCCCTTGCGGAACATGATCCCGTAGGGATCGTAGGAGAGGAAATCGCCGACGATCTGGAACCTGCCGCCAGCGCCGCTGCTGCGCAGAAAGCCGTACAGCAGCACATCGTCCCCCGCATAGGCGTCCGCGCCGCCGTGCTGCAAGACCTGGAACGCGTCGGCATGGTCCCGCGCCTTGATGACGTTCAGCTGCAGGCCGAAACGGGCCGAGAGCCGCTCAAGCGCTTCCACATTCGTGGTGCCGCCGGTCGCGACCACGGTCTTCCCCTTCAGGTCCTTGAACGACTTGATCGGCGAGCCCTTCGGCACCATCAGCTTGGTCCCGGCCACGAAGATCACCGGTGAGAACGACACGCGCTTCAGGCGCTCGACGTTCCTGGTGGTCGAGCCACATTCCAGGTCGACCTTGCCGGACGTGACCGCATCGAATCGATTGTCCGAGGTGACCGGTGTCCATTGAATGCTGACCTCGCGCCCCACCTCCTCCGCCGCCGCATCCACAATCGCGCGGCAGATATCGATGGAATAGCCGACCGGCTTGCCGAGCCGGTTCAGGTACGAGAATGGCAAGGACGACTCGCGGTAGCCGATGGTCAAGGTGCCGCTTTCCTTCGCCTTCTTCAGCGTGCCGGCCAGTTCCCCCGCCTGTTGCGCCGACGCCGCGCCGGCGGCCAATGCCGCGCACAGCGCAACGGCCGCCCACGCCACGATTCCCCAGCACCTGCGGCCGCCGCCGCCGCCGCCCACGCGTGCTCCATTTGAACGCATTTGATTTGCTCTCCTGCAGTGATCGTTCGCACAATGCCCGGCACACCACGCGGGAGGCCGCCTGCGAGACGCCCTCCCGCGCTGGCCGCTCAGGCCTGGACCGCGTCCGGCTTGCCGAGCGTGGCGCGCGCGTCAGATGCCGTGCTGTCGCCCTCGCCCTCCAGAGCCGACTCGCCCGCCAACTGGCCCTCCCACTTCKCCACCACGGCAGCGGCAATCGAGTTGCCTACCGCATTGGTCGCCGAACGGCCCATGTCCAGGAACTGGTCGACCCCCATGATCAGCAGCAAGCCGGCTTCCGGAATGCCGAACTGGTTCAGCGTGGCGGCAATCACCACCAGCGATGCGCGCGGCACCCCGGCCATGCCCTTGGACGTCAGCATGAGCAGCAGCAACATGGTGATCTGGGTACCGATCGGCAGGTGAATGTCGTAGGCCTGCGCGATGAACAGCACGGCAAACGTGCAGTACATCATGGTGCCGTCGAGGTTGAAGGAGTAACCCATCGGCAGCACAAAGCTGGAGATCTTGCGGCTGACGCCGAACCGGTCCAGCGCGGTGAGCATCTTCGGATAGGCGGCCTCCGAGCTGGCCGTGGAAAAGGACAGCAGGAAAGGCTCGCGAATCAGCCGGATCAGCGTGAACACCCGCTTGCCCAGGAAGAAGAACCCGGCCGCCACCAGCAGGCCCCACAGCACCAGCAGGCCAAGGTAGAAGCTGCCCATGAACTTCGCGAAGGTGATGAGAATGCCCAGCCCTTGCGTGGTCACGGTGGAAGCGATGGCCGCGAACACCGCCACGGGCGCCATCCACATCACGGCGCCGGTGATCTTGAGCATGGTCTGCGCAAGGTCGTCGATGACGCCGGCCAGCCGCTTGCCCGTCTCCCCCAGGGTCGACAGCGCGGTGCCGAAGAAGATCGAGAACACCACGATCTGCAGGATTTCATTGGTAGCCATGGCCTCCGCCACGGACCTCGGCACCAGGTGCGTAATGAAATCCTTCAGCGTGAAGGCGTTGGTCTTCAGGTTGGTGGCCGCCCCCACGTCCGGCAACGGCAGGCCGATGTTGTGGCCGGGCTGCAGCAGGGTGGCCAGTATCAGGCCCAGCGAGAGCGAGAGAAACGAAGCCACGATAAACCAGCCGAGCGCCTTCACGCCGACGCGGCCAACGGTGCTCGCGTCTCCCATGTGCGCGATGCCAACCACCAGCGTGGAAAACACCAGCGGTGCGATGATCATCTTGATCAGGCGCAGGAAGACATCGGTGAAGATCGATATATAGCCGGCGATCTCCTTGGCGGTACCGGGATCCGGGAAGGCCTTGTTACAGCTATACCCGACGATAACGCCGAGGATCATCGCGATGACGATGTAGGTGGTGATTGGGCGCTTTTTCTTCATGACTGCTCCTTGGATTCTTGTGAGCCTGCTTTTCCGAAGCCGCCACCCCCGGATCTGTTCAGGCGAATTGGGCCCCCGCGATCGCGTTCGGACCGCGTCCTGCTTGCGTTTGCGCGTATTGGATGGTTAGCCTGCGGCCAAAGGCAGCCCGGATTCGCCATGCATGCCCTCCCTCATGACTAAGAGACTAGGAAACTCACTGAAAACTGCCAACATCGTCGAGCATCCACCGGCGCGCCGGTGCCACCGCGTGCGGCAGCGCCGTGCTCTCCACGTCGAACTCGATCATCCGGGCGCCGGGCAGGAAATGACTGCAGGACTGCCTCCAGACGGCATCTGGCCAGACCATTTCGACGTTTTTCGCCAGGATCAGGCGCCCGTTGCCGTCGTAGGCGAAGGTCTCCGCTTGCGGCTCGGCGACCATGCCTTCCTTGTCCCGCAGGCCGGCGCGGCGGCGCGTTAGGCGGCCTGATGCGTCGAAGTCGAACGCCGTCACCAACAGGTTGGCGTCGATGACCTGCACAAGCACCCCGCTGGCCGGCTCGTAGTGGTAGCGGGTTGCCTTGCCGTCGAACCCGGTCTCATGCAGCAGGCGGCCTACCGGCTCGTACTGGAACTCGGTCCGGGCGCCGTTCTCGTTGGTGAGCGCAGCCAGCC
>NZ_JBFTSF010000100.1:0-37456 GCF_056399905.1 Cupriavidus sp. 01L46 | reverse complement strand
GAAGGACAAGGAAATGGTCATGCCGGGTGACAACGTGTCGATCACGGTCAAGCTGATTGCCCCGATCGCCATGGAAGAAGGCCTGCGTTTCGCCATCCGTGAAGGCGGTCGTACCGTCGGCGCCGGCGTCGTGGCAAAGATCCTCGACTGATAAAGTCGAACAGCGGATACGGCACCAACCGGCCGTATTCGTTGCCAGAGGGGTTGGCCTAATCGCCGACCCCACAGTTGTTTTAGGGGTATAGCTCAACTGGCAGAGCGTCGGTCTCCAAAACCGAAGGTTGGGGGTTCGATTCCCTCTGCCCCTGCCAATTCAATCAGCCGCGTCGCGATAGAGAGTATCGTGACGCGGCTTAGTCTCGTTTGCGAAACATGGCCAATCCCAACGTCGAAACCGTCAACGCCGCCAGTGGTAAGTGGTTGCTTGGCGCCGCGGTGCTACTGGTGGTTGCCGGCGTCATCGGTTTCTATGCTCTGGCACAGCAACCGTCCTACGTGCGTGGCGCTGCGCTGTTCGGCGGCATTGCGCTGGGCGTGGTGGTCGCGCTGGTATCGGCGCCAGGCAAGGATTTCATCGGTTTCTCCAAGGAATCGTATCGCGAAGTCCGCAAGGTCGTTTGGCCCACCCGCAAGGAAGCCGGGCAGATGACGGGCCTGGTGTTTGTCTTTGTCGTGATCATGGCCGTGTTCCTGTGGTCTGCGGACAAGCTCATCGAGTGGGTCATCTTTTCGCTCGTGCTGGGCTGGAAATGAAGGATAGAACATGACGGATAACGCACAACAGGAAGTCCCCGCAGCTGAATCGCCTTCGTCGAAGAAGCGCTGGTATGTGGTGCACGCCTATTCCGGCATGGAAAAGAGTGTGCAGCGCGCGCTGCAGGAACGCATTGAGCGCGCCGAAATGCAGGACAAGTTTGGCCGCATCCTGGTCCCGTCCGAAGAAGTCGTTGAAATCAAGGGTGGGCAGAAGTCTGTCACCGAGCGTCGCTTCTTCCCGGGGTACGTGCTGGTCGAGATGGAAATGACCGACGAGACCTGGCACCTGGTGAAGAACACCAGCAAGGTCACTGGCTTCGTCGGCGGTGCGCGCAATCGCCCGAGTCCGATTTCCCAGAAGGAAGTCGACAAGATCATGACCCAGATGCAGGAAGGGGTCGAGAAGCCGCGTCCCAAGACGCTCTTTGAAGTGGGCGAAATGGTTCGCGTCAAGGACGGCCCTTTCACCGACTTCAACGGCAACGTCGAGGAAGTGAACTACGAGAAATCGCGCCTGCGCGTCTCGGTCACCATCTTCGGGCGTGCCACCCCGGTCGAGCTCGAGTTCGGCCAGGTCGAGAAAGTCTAAGTGGTCTGTGTGGTTTAAGCAGTTCAGGTTTTCGCGTTTTATGCTGACTGCAAGGTCAGCGAAAAATGCAGCGGCCAGTCTCGAAAGGGGCTGGCCACAAGAGGAGCGTGAGGCTGGCTGGGGTGGATGAACCATCCCTGCAGCGATAGCGCGCTACGACTCAACAGGATCRCATTCCGCCAGGAAGCGGTCCGGATTGGAGTAAATATGGCCAAGAAGATCATTGGCTTTATCAAGCTGCAAATTCCGGCTGGTAAGGCAAATCCCTCCCCGCCCGTGGGCCCCGCACTGGGTCAACGCGGTCTGAACATCATGGAGTTCTGCAAGGCGTTCAACGCGCAGACCCAAGGCATGGAACCCGGCCTGCCGGTGCCGGTGGTGATTACCGCCTTCGCCGACAAGAGCTTCACCTTCGTGATGAAGTCGCCCCCGGCGACCGTTCTGATCAAGAAGGCAGCTGGCCTGACCAAGGGTTCGGCCAAGCCGCACACCGACAAGGTTGGCAAGATCACGCGTGCCCAGGCTGAAGAAATCGCCAAGGCAAAGAACGCTGACCTGACCGCTGCCGATCTGGACGCTGCCGTCCGTACGATCGCCGGTTCGGCTCGCTCGATGGGCATCACCGTGGAGGGTCTGTAAATGGCTAAGGTTTCCAAGCGCACCGCCGCGAACAAGGCGAAGATCGAGCGCACCAAGTTCTACCCGATCGACGAGGCCCTGGGCCTGGTGAAGGGCTGCGCATCGGCCAAGTTCGACGAATCCATCGACGTGGCCGTGCAACTTGGCATCGATGCGAAGAAGTCGGACCAGGTGGTTCGTGGCTCCGTCGTGCTGCCTGCCGGTACCGGCAAGTCGGTTCGCGTGGCTGTGTTCGCCCAAGGTGAAAAGGCTGAAGCCGCCAAGGCAGCTGGCGCCGAAATCGTCGGTATGGAAGACCTGGCTGAACAAGTCAAGGCCGGCAACCTGAACTTCGACGTCGTGATCGCCTCGCCGGACACGATGCGTATCGTTGGTACGCTGGGCCAGATCCTGGGCCCGCGCGGCCTGATGCCGAACCCGAAGGTCGGTACGGTTACCCCCGACGTCGCCCAGGCTGTGAAGAACGCCAAGGCCGGTCAGGTGCAATACCGTGTCGACAAGGCCGGTATCATCCACGCCACCATTGGCCGCCGTTCGTTCCAGGACGCCGATCTGAAGCGCAACCTGAGCGCGCTGATCGAAGCCCTGGTGAAGTCGAAGCCGGCTACCAGCAAGGGCGTGTACCTGCGCAAGATCGCTGTTTCGTCCACCATGGGCGTTGGCGTTCGCGTGGAACAGGCTTCGCTGTCGGCCTAAGGCTGGCGGCAACCGCAGGGCGGACCCGATAACGTCGCCCAGCGTAAARCATTGAGGATCCCGGCCCAGGCCGGGATCGTCTCCCGAGTCAGGCGGTGCCCGATAGGACACCGCAGGATGAAGGAGCAAGGCTTTGGGCAGTGGTGCCCGCCGGCGCGCAAGCGTGGAGCAGGCACCGCTGGTTATCAAAGACCGCTGGTGGCGGGCGCGGCCGTAGGTTGGCTGCCTCGCCTTAATCGGACGGAACGTACGCAGCGTGGCTTTGGCCTGCCGCGACGCCTCCCGGCCCACCAGCGCAGATGGCGCACCCGAGGGATTGAAGAATCCGGGCAATGACCCGGGTGATTCGGGCCAAATCGGACGCCGTTCGTTTGGACTGATGTGCGTGCCCCGGACGATCCGGGGAACAAGCATCGTTTTGGAGCTTAACCGTGCCACTTAATATTGAAGATAAGAAGGCCGTCGTTGCTGAGGTTTCGGCGCAAGTCGCTAAAGCCCAGACCATCGTCGTAGCCGAATATCGCGGCATTGCGGTTGGCGATCTGACCAAGCTGCGCGCCAAGGCCCGCGAGCAAGGCGTGTACCTGCGTGTTCTGAAGAACACGCTGGCCCGCCGCGCCGTGGAAGGCACGCCGTTTGCCGGCCTCGCAGAGCAAATGACCGGTCCGCTGATCTACGGTATTTCCGAAGATGCAGTGTCGTCGGCCAAGGTTCTGAACGACTTTGCCAAGACCAACGACAAGTTGGTTCTGCGCGCAGCGTCGTACGACGGCAACGTGCTCGATGCTGCTGCCGTCAAGGCACTGGCCTCGATCCCGAGCCGTGACGAACTGATTGCTCAGCTGCTTGGCGTGATGCAGGCACCRGTGTCGGGCTTCGCCCGTCTGCTGGCTGCACTGGCCGCCAAGAAGAGCGAAGGCGCCCCTGCCGAAGGCGAAGGCGCTGCTKCCGCCGCCGAGAGCGAAGGCGCAGCTGCTTAAGGCGTAAGCCTTTCGCAGCCTGGCTCATCAAGATCGCATTACCGATACCGAATCACATTTAGCAGGAGTATTCCAAATGGCAATCAGCAAAGACGACATCCTCGAAGCCGTAGGCKCGATGTCCGTGATGGAACTGAACGACCTGGTCAAGGCGTTCGAAGAAAAGTTTGGCGTGTCCGCCGCTTCGATGGCCGTGGCTGCTGCCCCGGGCGCAGGCGCTGCTGCCGCTGAAGAGCAAACCGAATTCAACGTTATCCTGTCGGAAATCGGCGCAAACAAGGTTGGCGTGATTAAGGCTGTTCGCGAAATCACCGGCCTGGGCCTGAAGGAAGCCAAGGATCTGGTTGACGGCGCACCGAAGGCTGTCAAGGAAGGCGTGGACAAGGCTGCTGCAGCCGACGCCAAGAAGAAGCTGGAAGACGCCGGCGCAAAGGTCGAAGTCAAGTAAGCTGTACTCGCGTGCCTTTTGGCACGCGAATGGGGCTGGCAAAGGGAGATTCCCGGCGCCAGCCTTTTTGCGCTTCTGCGATGTGTGTTTTACTGTGCACTCGGAAGCGTGAATAAATGGCGCAAACGATGCTTGAGAGCTGGGCGTATGCCTAAGCTTGAGCAGAGGCCAAACATCAGTGGCACACTAGGTGGTTGCTGATGTTTGTCTTCTGAACCGACTGCAGAAGACAAGTTTGGTCGGGTGTCCCCCGGGCCRGTATGACGCATTGCGTCGTTTCTGCCGGCTCGCAGCGTGCGGACACCGTCAGCCAGAGGTTGGTAGCGGCCAACCGCCAAATCCCCTCCCAGTCGCTGAACACCTCAGGTGCTGCGCCAGGTCCAGCCAGCCCTGCGATGATTCGGAGATCCCATGGCGTACAGCTTCACCGAAAAGAAGCGCATTCGCAAAAGTTTTGCGAAGCGCGCGACGGTTCATCAGGTTCCTTTCCTGCTTGCCACCCAGATTGAATCCTACGCTCAGTTTCTGCAAGAGGGTGCGCCACCMTCGCGTCGCAAAACCGAGGGCCTGCAAGCGGCTTTCAGTGCAATCTTCCCGATTGTGTCGCACAACGGGCTCGCCCGTATGGAGTTCGTCTCCTACCACCTCTCCAACCCGCCGTTCGACGTCAAGGAATGTCAACAGCGTGGCCTGACCTTCCACTCGGCGCTGCGTGCCAAGGTACGCCTGATCATCAACGATCGGGAAAATCCGGGCAAGGTCAAGGAAGTCAAGGAACAGGAAGTCTACATGGGCGAAATTCCGCTCATGACGTCGACCGGCTCCTTCGTCATCAACGGTACCGAGCGTGTGATCGTTTCGCAGCTCCACCGTTCGCCTGGCGTGTTCTTCGAACACGACAAGGGCAAGACCCACAGCTCGGGCAAGCTGCTGTTCTCGGCACGGATTATTCCTTACCGCGGCTCGTGGCTCGATTTCGAGTTCGACCCGAAGGACATCCTGTACTTCCGCGTTGACCGTCGCCGCAAGATGCCGGTCACGATCCTGCTGAAGTCGATCGGCCTGACGCCCGAGCAAATCCTCGCGCACTTCTTCGTGTTCGACAATTTCACCCTGCAGTCGGAAGGCGCGCAGATGGAATTCGTGCCCGAACGCCTGCGCGGTGAAGTCGCGCGCTTCGACATCGCCGACAAGGACGGCCGTGTCGTCGTGGAGRAGGACAAGCGGATCAACGCAAAGCATATCCGCGACCTGGATTCCGCCGGCACCAAGCTGATCAGCGTGCCGGAAGACTACCTGCTCGGCCGCGTGCTGGCGAAGAACATCATCGACCCGGATACCGGTGAGGTGATTGCCAACGCCAACGACGAGCTGACCGAAACCGTGCTGGAAAACCTGCGCGAAGCCGGTGTCAAGCAGATCCAGACCCTGTACACGAACGATCTGGACCAAGGTCCGTACATGTCGCAGACGCTGCGCGTGGACGACACCGCGGACCAGACCGCTGCGCGTATCGCGATCTACCGCATGATGCGTCCCGGCGAGCCGCCGACCGAAGACGCGGTGGAAGCCCTGTTCCAGCGCCTGTTCTACAGCGAAGAGTCGTATGACCTGTCGCGCGTTGGCCGCATGAAGGTCAACAGCCGCCTGGGCCGCCCGAGCGGTGAAGGCAGCATGGTGCTGCAGGACGAGGACATCCTCGAGACCATCAAGATCCTGGTCAACCTGCGCAACGGCAAGGGTGAGGTCGATGACATCGATCACCTGGGCAATCGTCGCGTCCGCTGCGTTGGCGAACTGGCCGAAAACCAGTTCCGTGCCGGCTTGTCGCGMGTCGAGCGCGCCGTCAAGGAACGTCTGGGCCAGGCCGAGACTGAAAACCTGATGCCGCACGACCTGATCAACTCGAAGCCGATTTCGTCGGCCATCCGCGAGTTCTTCGGTTCGTCGCAGCTGTCGCAGTTCATGGACCAGACCAACCCGCTGTCCGAGATCACGCACAAGCGTCGCGTCTCCGCACTTGGCCCGGGCGGTTTGACCCGTGAGCGCGCAGGCTTTGAAGTGCGTGACGTGCACCCGACCCACTACGGCCGCGTGTGCCCGATCGAAACGCCGGAAGGCCCGAACATTGGCCTGATCAACTCGCTGGCACTGTATGCACGCCTGAACGAGTACGGCTTCCTGGAAACGCCGTACCGCAAGGTGGTCGACAGCAAGCTGACCGACCAGGTCGACTACCTGTCCGCCATTGAAGAAGGCAAGTACGTGGTGGCGCAGGCCAACGCGACGGTTGACACCGACGGTACCCTGATCGACGAACTGGTGTCGTCGCGTGAAGGTAGCGAGCGGGAAACCCGTATGGTCACGCCGGACCGCGTCCAGTACATCGACGTGGCGCCTTCGCAGATCGTCTCGGCCGCGGCATCGCTGGTGCCGTTCCTCGAGCACGATGATGCGAACCGTGCACTGATGGGCGCCAACATGCAGCGYCAGGCCGTGCCKWSCCTGCGTSCGSASAAGCCGCTGGTGGGTACCGGCATTGAGCGTACCGTTGCGGTCGACTCGGGTACTGCCGTCCAGGCGACCCGTGGCGGCGTGGTGGACTACGTCGACGCCATGCGTATCGTGATTCGCGTGAACGATGAGGAAGCTGTCGCCGGTGAAGTCGGCGTCGACATCTACAACCTGATCAAGTACACCCGCTCGAACCAGAACACCAACATCAACCAGCGTCCGATGGTCAAGGTTGGGGATTTCGTCGCCCGTGGCGACGTGATCGCCGACGGCGCATCGACCGACCTGGGCGAGCTCGCGCTCGGCCAGAACATGCTGGTGGCGTTCATGCCGTGGAACGGCTACAACTTCGAAGACTCGATCCTGATCTCCGAACGCGTGGTGGCCGAAGACCGCTACACCTCGATCCACATCGAGGAACTGTCGGTCGTCGCCCGTGACACCAAGCTGGGACCGGAAGAAATCACCCGCGACATCTCCAACCTCGCCGAGGCGCAACTCGCGCGTCTGGACGAGTCCGGCATCACCTACATCGGTGCCGAAGTGGAAGCCGGGGACGTGCTGGTCGGCAAGGTCACGCCCAAGGGCGAGACCCAGCTGACCCCGGAAGAAAAGCTGCTGCGCGCGATCTTCGGCGAGAAGGCTTCGGACGTGAAGGACACCTCGCTGCGCGTCCCCTCGGGGATGAGCGGTATCGTGATCGACGTCCAGGTCTTCACCCGCGAAGGCGTGACCCGCGACAAGCGTGCCCAGTCCATCATCGACGATGAACTCAAGCGCTACCGCCTGGACCTGAACGACCAGCTGCGTATCGTGGAAGGCGATGCCTTCCAGCGTCTGGAACGCCTGCTGCTCGACAAGACCGTCAATGGCGGTCCGAAGAAGCTGTCCAAGGGCGCCAAGCTGACCCGTGAGTACCTGGCCGATCTGGACAAGTACCACTGGTTCGACATCCGCCCGGCCGACGAAGAAGTGGCTGCCCAGCTGGAAGCCGTCAAGGAAGCCATCGAGCAGAAGCGTCACGAGTTCGACCTGGCCTTTGAAGAAAAGCGCAAGAAGCTCACGCAAGGCGACGAACTGCCGCCGGGCGTGATCAAGATGGTCAAGGTGTACCTGGCCGTCAAGCGCCGCCTGCAGCCTGGCGACAAGATGGCAGGCCGTCACGGCAACAAKGGCGTTGTGTCCAAGATCGTTCCGATCGAAGACATGCCCTACATGGCCGACGGCACACCCGCCGACATCGTGCTGAACCCGCTCGGCGTGCCTTCGCGGATGAACGTGGGCCAGATTCTGGAAACCCACCTGGGTTGGGCCGCGCGCGGCCTGGGCCAGCGTATCGGCTCCATGCTCAAGGCACAGGCGAAGGCGCAGGAACTGCGTCCGTTGCTCGCCCAGATCTACAACGAGAGCGGCAAGCCGGAAGACCTCGACAGCCTGTCGGACGCTGAAGTGCTGGAACTGGCGACCAACCTGAAGAAGGGTGTCCCGTTCGCCACGCCGGTGTTCGACGGTGCGCACGAAGACGAAATCCGCCGCATGCTGGACCTGGCGTACCCGGAAGAGATCGCCAAGGACATGGGCCTGACCGCTTCCAAGCAACAGGTCACGCTGCACGACGGCCGTACCGGCGAAGCGTTCGAGCGTCCGGTGACGCTGGGCGTGATGCACATGCTGAAGCTGCACCACTTGGTCGACGACAAGATGCACGCGCGTTCGACCGGCCCGTACTCGCTGGTGACCCAGCAGCCGCTGGGTGGTAAGGCGCAGTTCGGTGGCCAGCGTTTCGGTGAAATGGAAGTGTGGGCGCTGGAAGCATATGGCGCCTCCTACGTGCTGCAGGAAATGCTGACGGTCAAGTCCGATGACGTGAACGGCCGGACCAAGGTCTACGAGAACATCGTCAAGGGCGAGCACTCGATCGATGCCGGCATGCCGGAATCGTTCAACGTGCTGGTGAAGGAAATCCGTTCGCTGGGTATCGACATCGACCTCGATCGCTATTGATTCGGATCGAGAGTGCGCGGCAGGCCGGCCGTAAATGGCCCGCCTGCCGCCGAATGCCCGCTACGGTTTTCCCACAGGATGAATGCCGCGGGCCCGACATGCTGTCGGGCTGGCGGCGAAACAAGGAGTTGCAATGAAAGCATTGCTCGATCTCTTTAAGCAGGTTCAGCAGGAAGAGCAGTTCGACGCGATCAAGATCGGCCTGGCATCGCCAGAGAAGATCCGTTCGTGGTCGTACGGTGAAGTGAAGAAGCCGGAAACCATCAACTATCGGACGTTCAAGCCCGAGCGCGATGGTCTGTTCTGCGCCAAGATCTTTGGCCCGATCAAGGACTACGAGTGCCTGTGCGGCAAGTACAAGCGCCTGAAGCATCGCGGCGTGATCTGCGAGAAGTGCGGCGTTGAAGTGACGCTGGCCAAGGTGCGCCGCGAGCGCATGGGCCACATCGAACTGGCTGCGCCGACCGCGCACATCTGGTTCCTGAAGTCGCTGCCGTCGCGTCTGGGCATGGTGCTCGACATGACGCTGCGCGATATCGAGCGCGTTCTGTACTTCGAAGCATTCGTGGTGCTCGAACCCGGCATGACTCCGCTCAAGAAGAGCCAGATCATGTCCGAGGACGACTACATCGCCAAGTGCGAAGAGTATGGCGAAGGCGAGTTCGTGGCCATGATGGGTGCCGAAGGCATCCGTGAATTGCTGCGCGGCATCGACATCGAAAAGCAGATCGAAACGATCCGCGCCGAGCTGCAGACCACCGGCTCCGAAGCCAAGATCAAGAAGTTCGCCAAGCGCCTGAAGGTGCTCGAGGCGTTCCAGCGTTCGGGCATCAAGCCGGAATGGATGATCCTGGAAGTGCTGCCGGTGCTGCCGCCCGAACTGCGTCCGCTGGTCCCGCTGGATGGTGGCCGTTTCGCCACCTCGGACCTGAACGACCTGTATCGCCGCGTCATCAACCGTAACAACCGCCTGAAGCGCCTGCTCGAACTGAAGGCGCCTGAAATCATCGTGCGCAACGAAAAGCGCATGCTGCAGGAAGCGGTTGACTCGCTGCTGGACAACGGTCGTCGCGGCAAGGCCATGACGGGCGCCAACAAGCGTCCGCTGAAGTCGCTGGCCGAAATGATCAAGGGCAAGGGCGGCCGTTTCCGTCAGAACTTGCTGGGCAAGCGCGTCGACTACTCCGGCCGTTCGGTCATTGTGGTGGGCCCGACCCTCAAGCTGCACCAGTGCGGCCTGCCCAAGTTGATGGCGCTCGAATTGTTCAAGCCCTTCATTTTCCACAAGCTGGAAACGATGGGCATCGCCACCACCATCAAGGCGGCGAAGAAGGAAGTGGAAAGCCAGACCGCGGTGGTGTGGGACATCCTCGAAGAGGTGATCCGCGAGCATCCGGTCATGCTGAACCGCGCACCGACGCTGCACCGCCTGGGCATCCAGGCGTTCGAGCCGGTGCTGATCGAAGGCAAGGCCATCCAGCTGCACCCGCTGGTCTGCGCGGCGTTMAACGCCGACTTCGACGGTGACCAGATGGCTGTTCACGTCCCGCTGTCGCTGGAAGCGCAGATGGAAGCCCGCACGCTGATGCTGGCCTCCAACAACGTGCTGTTCCCGGCCAACGGCGATCCGTCGATCGTCCCGTCGCAAGACGTGGTGCTGGGTCTGTACTACACGACCCGCGACAAGATCAACGGCAAGGGCGAAGGCCTGACGTTCGCCGACATCAGCGAAGTGATCCGCGCCTACGAGAACAAGGAAGTCGAACTGGCTTCGCGCGTGAACGTGCGTATCACCGAGTATGAACTGGTCGACAAGGACGCAGTGGGCGACGCCCGCTTTGCGCCCAAGATCACGCTGCAGGCCACCACGGTCGGCCGCGCGATCATGTCCGAGATCCTGCCGAAGGGCCTGCCTTTCTCGGTGCTGAACAAGCCGCTGAAGAAGAAGGAAATCTCGCGCCTGATCAACACCGCGTTCCGCAAGTGCGGCCTGCGCGAGACCGTGATCTTCGCTGACAAGCTGCTGCAGTCGGGCTTCCGCCTGGCAACGCGCGCTGGTATCTCGATCGCCATCGACGACATGCTGGTGCCGCCGCAAAAGGAAAAGATCATTTCCGACGCGGCTGCCAAGGTGAAGGAATACGACAAGCAGTACATGTCGGGTCTGGTGACCGATCAGGAACGCTACAACAACGTCGTGGACATCTGGGGCGCCGCCGGCGACCAGGTGGGCAAGGCGATGATGGAGCAGCTCCAGCACGAAGACGTGGTCGACCGTCACGGCAACACCGTGAAGCAAGACTCCTTCAACTCGATTTACATGATGGCCGACTCGGGCGCGCGCGGTTCCGCAGCGCAGATCCGTCAGCTGGCTGGCATGCGTGGCCTGATGGCCAAGCCGGATGGCTCGATCATTGAAACGCCGATTACGGCGAACTTCCGTGAAGGCCTGAACGTTCTGCAGTACTTCATCTCCACCCACGGCGCGCGTAAGGGCCTGGCGGATACGGCACTGAAGACCGCGAACTCGGGTTACCTGACCCGTCGTCTGGTCGACGTGACGCAGGATCTGGTGGTGGTGGAAGACGATTGCGGCACGACCAACGGCGTGGCCATGAAGGCCCTGGTCGAAGGCGGTGAAGTGATCGAAGCCCTGCGCGACCGGATTCTCGGCCGTGTGACGGTGTCCGATGTGGTGAACCCTGAAACCCAGGAAACCGCGATCGAGGCCGGCACCCTGCTGGACGAAGACCTGGTCGACATGATCGACGCCATCGGCGTGGACGAAGTGAAGGTGCGCACGCCGCTGTCGTGCGACACGCGCTACGGCCTGTGCGGCATGTGCTATGGCCGCGACCTTGGCCGCGGCGTGCTGGTGAACTCCGGCGAAGCGGTTGGCGTGATCGCCGCCCAGTCGATTGGCGAGCCGGGCACCCAGCTGACCATGCGTACGTTCCACATCGGCGGCGCGGCATCGCGTTCGGCCGTGGCATCCAGCGTGGAAGCGAAGGCAACCGGTACCGTGCGTTTCACGGCGACCATGCGTTACGTCACCAATGCGAAGGGCGAGCTGATCGTCATCTCGCGTTCGGGCGAAGCGCTGATCACCGACGACCACGGCCGCGAGCGCGAGCGCCACAAGATCCCGTACGGCGCCACGCTGCTGGTGCAGGACGGCCAGGCCATCAAGGCTGGCACGCAACTGGCCACGTGGGACGCGCTGACGCGCCCGATCGTGTCGGAGTACACCGGCACGACCAAGTTCGAGAACGTCGAAGAAGGCGTGACTGTCGCCAAGCAGATGGACGAGGTCACCGGCCTGTCGACCCTCGTGGTGATTGATGCCAAGCGCCGTACGGCTGCCACCAAGGGCCTGCGCCCGCAGGTGAAGCTGCTCGACGCCAACGGCCAGGAGGTGAAGATCCCGGGCACGGACCACTCCGTGACCATCGGCTTCCAGGTCGGCGCGCTGATCACCGTGAAGGACGGCCAGCAGGTGCACGTGGGTGAAGTGCTTGCACGTATCCCGACCGAATCGCAAAAGACCCGCGACATTACCGGGGGTCTGCCGCGTGTGGCCGAGCTGTTCGAAGCGCGTTCGCCGAAGGATGCCGCCGTGCTGGCGGAAGTCACCGGCACCACGTCGTTCGGCAAGGACACCAAGGGCAAGCAACGCCTGGTGATTACGGACCTGGACGGCAACGCCCACGAGTTCCTGATCACCAAGGAAAAGCAAGTCCTGGTGCACGATGGCCAGGTGGTGAACAAGGGCGAAATGATCGTGGAAGGTCCGGCGGACCCGCACGACATCCTGCGCCTGAAGGGCATCGAGGAGCTGGCGCACTACATCGTCGACGAAGTGCAGGACGTGTACCGTCTGCAGGGCGTGAAGATCAACGACAAGCACATCGAAGTGATCGTGCGCCAGATGCTGCGCCGCGTGCAGATCGCGGATGTGGGCGACACCAAGTTCATCCCGGGTGAACAGGTGGAGCGTTCGGAACTGCTCGACGAGAACGATCGCGTGATCGCCGAAGGCAAGCGTCCGGCCACGTACGAAAACCTGCTGCTCGGTATCACCAAGGCGTCGCTGTCTACCGACAGCTTCATCTCGGCGGCATCGTTCCAGGAAACCACCCGCGTGCTGACGGAAGCCGCGATCATGGGCAAGACCGACGACCTGCGTGGTCTGAAGGAAAACGTGATCGTTGGTCGACTGATCCCCGCTGGTACGGGTCTGGCTTACCACCGTGCCCGCAAGGCGCGCGAGGCGGCCGAGCGCGAACGTGCCCAGGCGATCTCCGACGAAGAGCAGTCGCTCTTCATCGAGCCGCCGGTGGTGCCGGCGACGACCGAAGGCGAGGGCGACGCGGTCTAAGACTAAGACTGCCAGCCTGAACCTGCAAGCAAGCTGCATGAAAAAGCCCGGCCCTGGTGGCCGGGTTTTTTTTGCCTGTAGCTATACGGCTAGTTTTATTTGTTTCGGTCTTTGTCGGCCACTTTTATTCGTCATGCTTATGTTTTGCCGCAAGGGCACGGACCCGTGCACCATGCGCCGCCAGGCGAAAGAAATCCGGGAACATTCGTCACAGGCCGAAGTAGTTAGCCGCGCCCTTGGTGGTATGGTTACGCCTTTCGCGGTCCCACCCCTTTTTTAAGCTGTTGCTATGTCGCGCGCCCTGGCGATTCTCAAGGATGTTTTTGGCTACCACGCCTTCCGCGGCCGGCAGGGGGAGATCATCGACCATGTGGCCGATGGCGGCGATTGCCTGGTCCTGACGCCGACCGGCGGCGGCAAGTCGCTGTGCTACCAGATCCCCGCGCTGCTGCGGCAGCGGGCCGGGCAGGGCACCGGCATCGTGGTGTCGCCGCTGATCGCGCTGATGCAGGACCAGGTCGCGGCGCTGTCCGAGGCGGGCGTGCGCGCGGCAGTGCTGAACTCGACGCTCAGCGGGGCCGAGGCTTCCGCGGTGGAGCGCGATCTGCTCGCCGGCCGGCTGGAAATCCTCTATGTGGCGCCCGAGCGGCTGATGACGCCGCGCTTCCAGGACCTGCTCCAGCGTACCCGTATCGGCGTGTTCGCCATCGACGAGGCGCACTGTGTATCACAGTGGGGCCATGACTTCCGACCCGAGTACATCCAGCTGTCGGTGCTGCACGAGCGCTTCCCGGAAGTGCCGCGCATTGCCCTGACGGCCACGGCGGATTCCGTCACACGCGAGGAAATCGTCGAGCGCCTCGCGCTGCACGACGCCCGCGTCTTCGTCTCCAGCTTCGACCGCCCCAATATCCGCTATCGCATCGTCGAGAAGGACAATGCGCGCCAGCAGCTGTTGGCCTTTATCAAGGCCGAGCACCTGGCCGCCGACGGCACGCACGACAGCGGCATCGTCTATTGCCTGTCGCGCAAGAAGGTGGAAGACACCGCCAGCTACCTCAGCGCCCAGGGCCTCAACGCGCTGGCGTACCACGCCGGCATGGATGCGGGCGTGCGCCAGCACCACCAGGCGCGTTTCCGCGAGGAAGAGGGCGTGATCATGGTGGCCACCATCGCTTTTGGCATGGGCATCGACAAGCCGGACGTGCGCTTTGTGGCGCACCTGGACTTACCCAAGAGCATGGAAGGCTACTATCAGGAAACCGGCCGTGCCGGCCGCGACGGGCTGCCGGCCAACGCCTGGATGGCCTACGGCCTCGGCGACGTGGTTCAGCAAAAGCGCATGATCGACGAGTCCGAGGCAGACGATGCGCACAAGCGGGTCTCGTCCGCCAAGCTCGATGCCCTGCTCGGGCTGTGCGAGACGGCCGGCTGCCGCCGCGTGCGCATCCTTGGCTATTTCGACGAAGCCAGCGAACCCTGTGGCAACTGCGACACCTGCCTGGAGCCGCCCGCCACCTGGGACGGCACGCGTGAAGCGCAGATGGCGCTGTCCTGCGTCTACCGCACGGCGCAGGCCAGCCGCGTTCATTTCGGCGCGACCCATATGGTCGACGTGCTGCGCGGCAACGCGTCGGAAAAAATCCGTCAATGGGGCCATGACAAGGTCTCCACGTTTGGCATCGGCGCGGACCGTTCGGTCTCCGAGTGGCACGCCATTTTCCGCCAGTTGATCGCCCACGGCCTGCTGGTGATCGACCATGGCGGTCACGGTGCCCTGCTACTGGGCGACGCTGCCCGCGCGGTGCTCAAGGGCGAGATGCCGATCACCCTGCGCCGCCAGGTCAGCAAGCCAGCCAAGAGCGGCGAGCGTGGCGCGCGCGGCTCCGCCGGCACACGCACCGACCATACCGCCGGCATGGACACCGAGGCATTGGCCAACTGGGAAGCGCTGCGCAAGTGGCGCACCGAGACGGCGCGCGAGCACGGTGTGCCGGCCTATGTGATCTTCCATGACGCCACGCTGGCCGAGCTGGCACGCAGCGCGCCGGATTCGTTGACGGCAATGGCTGAAGTCCCCGGCATCGGCGCCGCCAAGCTGGAGCGCTACGGCGATGCCATCCTGGAAGCGCTGGGCGCCGTGGAGGACTTTTGAGGCCTTTGCCCGGGCCTAAGCCGACCAGTGCGCTTCTGTCAGAAGCTGCTTGACGGTTTACGTAGTCGCTGCTAGTATGTCAGATTCGAGTTTTTGGCTTTGGATTTCGCTCGCCTGTCGTAATTGTGGCCCTCGGTTCGCAATCGGCAAGCCCGCCAGGGGATCGTGTGATGCTCTGGTGGTGTGGTCGCAGCGGGATCCCAGGCGAGCTCGCGCTCTTTGGCCAGTCTGTTCCTCCACAGGTCCGTCTCAAGAGCGCTCGCTCACTTTTCCCGCCCAAAACCCGTCGTTGCCTCTTCGGCCCATTGCTTGTGGCCCCAGGGGTGTTTTTCCGTAAAACCAAGCTGGATTGAACAATGCCAACTATCAACCAACTGGTTCGCAAGCCGCGTGTCTCTGAAGTCGTCAAGAGCAAGAGCCCGGCGCTTGAGAACTGCCCCCAGCGTCGCGGCGTGTGCACCCGTGTGTACACCACGACGCCGAAGAAGCCGAACTCGGCACTGCGTAAGGTCGCCAAGGTGCGCCTGACCAACGGTTTCGAGGTCATCTCGTACATCGGCGGTGAAGGCCACAACCTGCAAGAACACTCGGTCGTGCTGATCCGCGGCGGCCGTGTGAAGGACTTGCCGGGTGTGCGTTACCACATCGTCCGTGGCTCGCTGGACTTGCAAGGCGTGAAGGATCGTCGCCAGGCACGTTCGAAGTACGGCGCGAAGCGTCCGAAGGCTGCTTAAGGCTAACGCCAGGCAAGCCGGGCACAAAGCCCGAAGCAACAAACGATGGCCTGTGGCGGTTGCGTCATGGTGCTGTCACCAGGCGGCGGTACAACGGAGCGTTTATGCGCCGTGCCGTCGAGTAAGTGGTCACCCGGCGAATTTGCCTCAATGGAAGGCAAGCTAGTTGGTGGCCGGAGAGCGGGAAATCATTGCCGCGCTCTCAACTGAATCTAAAGGAAAGAAGATGCCACGTCGTCGTGAAGTCCCCAAGCGGGATATCCTGCCCGATCCGAAGTTCGGTAACGTTGAAGTTGCCAAGTTCATGAACGTCCTGATGCTGGACGGCAAGAAGTCGGTTGCCGAACGTATCGTTTATGGCGCGTTCGACCAGATCGAAAAGAAGGCAGGCAAGGCCCCCGTTGAAGTGTTTTCCGTTGCGATCAACAACGTGAAGCCGGTGGTCGAAGTGAAGAGCCGTCGCGTGGGCGGCGCCAACTATCAGGTTCCGGTCGAAGTCCGTCCGTCGCGTCGTTTGGCATTGGCGATGCGTTGGTTGCGCGAGGCCGCGAAAAAACGCAGCGAGAAGTCGATGGCGCTGCGCCTGGCAGGTGAGCTGCTGGAAGCTGCGGAAGGCCGCGGCGGCGCGATGAAGAAGCGCGACGAAGTGCACCGCATGGCCGAAGCCAACAAGGCGTTCTCGCACTTCCGCTTCTAAAGCGCGCGAGTTATACGCGGTTGGTTGCCGGGCGGGCTGTGTTTTCACACGCTCGCCCGTTTGTGTTACGGGCGTTGGCAATGAGATGCCGGCGTCTCACGGACGAATAGAGGATTAAAGTGGCTCGTAAGACTCCCATTGAGCGCTACCGCAATATCGGTATCTCGGCTCACATTGACGCGGGTAAAACCACCACGACCGAGCGTATCCTGTTCTACACCGGTGTGAATCACAAGATCGGTGAAGTGCACGATGGCGCCGCCACGATGGACTGGATGGAGCAGGAACAGGAGCGTGGCATCACGATCACCTCCGCTGCGACCACCGCCTTCTGGAAGGGCATGGCCGGCAATTACCCGGAACACCGCATCAACATCATCGACACCCCGGGCCACGTGGACTTCACCATCGAGGTGGAGCGCTCCATGCGCGTGCTGGACGGCGCCTGCATGGTCTACTGCGCAGTGGGTGGCGTGCAGCCCCAGTCGGAAACCGTCTGGCGCCAAGCTAACAAGTACGGCGTGCCGCGCCTGGCCTTCGTCAACAAGATGGACCGTACCGGCGCGAACTTCTTCAAGGTCTACGACCAGCTGAAGACCCGCCTGAAGGCTAGCCCGGTTCCCGTCGTTGTGCCCATCGGCGCCGAAGACACCTTCAAGGGTGTGGTCGACCTCATCAAGATGAAAGCGATCATCTGGGACGAGGCCAGCCAAGGCACCAAGTTCGACTACGTGGACATCCCGGCTGAACTGGCCGACTCGTGCAACGAATGGCGCGAGAAGATGGTCGAGGCAGCTGCCGAGTCGAACGAAGAGCTGATGAACAAGTATCTGGAAGAGGGCGAACTGTCCGAAGCCGAGATCATCAAGGGCCTGCGCGACCGCACCATCGCCTGCGAAATCCAGCCGATGCTGTGCGGCACCGCGTTCAAGAACAAGGGCGTGCAGCGTATGCTGGACGCCGTGATCGACTTCCTGCCGTCGCCGGTCGACATCCCGCCGGTCACCGGCGTGGACGACGACGACAAGGAAGTGTCGCGCCGTGCCGCGGACGACGAAAAGTTCTCCGCTCTGGCGTTCAAGATCATGACCGACCCGTTCGTCGGCCAGCTGATCTTCTTCCGCGTCTATTCGGGCAAGGTCAATTCGGGCGACACCATCTACAACCCGGTCAAGAGCAAGAAGGAACGCCTGGGCCGGATTCTGCAGATGCACGCCAACCAGCGCGAAGAAATCAAGGAAGTGCTGGCAGGCGACATCGCCGCCGCGGTTGGCCTGAAAGAAGCCACCACGGGCGACACGCTGTGCGATCCGGACCACATCATCATCCTGGAACGCATGGTGTTCCCGGAGCCGGTGATTTCGCAGGCTGTCGAGCCGAAGACCAAGGCCGACCAGGAAAAGATGGGCATCGCCCTGAACCGCCTGGCACAGGAAGATCCGTCGTTCCGCGTGAAGACCGACGAAGAATCCGGCCAGACCATCATTTCGGGCATGGGCGAGCTCCACCTCGAAATTCTGGTTGACCGCATGAAGCGCGAATTCGGCGTCGAAGCCACCGTGGGCAAGCCCCAGGTTGCGTACCGCGAAACCATCCGCAAGACCTGCGACGAAGTGGAAGGCAAGTTCGTCAAGCAGTCGGGCGGCCGTGGCCAGTACGGTCACGTGGTACTGAAGCTCGAGCCGCAAGAACCGGGCAAGGGCTACGAATTCGTCGACGCCATCAAGGGCGGCGTGGTTCCGCGCGAATACATCCCTGCAGTGGACAAGGGCATTCAGGACACTCTGAACGCCGGCGTCCTGGCAGGCTTCCCGGTGGTCGACGTCAAGGTCACGCTGTTCTTCGGTTCGTACCACGATGTGGACTCGAACGAAAACGCGTTCAAGATGGCCGGCTCCATGGGCTTCAAGGAAGGCATGCGCCGCGCAAGCCCCGTGCTGCTCGAGCCGATGATGGCCGTGGAAGTGGAAACGCCCGAAGACTTCATGGGTAACGTGATGGGCGATCTGTCGTCGCGTCGCGGCATTATCCAGGGCATGGACGACATGGTCGGCGGTGGCAAGATCCTGCGCGCGGAAGTTCCGCTGGCAGAGATGTTCGGCTACTCGACCTCGCTGCGTTCGGCCACGCAAGGCCGTGCTACGTACACGATGGAGTTCAAGCACTACGCTGAAGCTCCGAAGAACGTAGCCGACGCCGTGATCACGGCACGTGGCAAGTAAGTAAAAAATCCGCCGCCGCGCGTTGTGCGTGGCGGCACTATGAACACGACATACTGGTTTCGATTAGGAGCTGAAAAATGGCAAAGGAAAAGTTCTCGCGGACTAAACCGCACGTGAACGTTGGTACGATCGGTCACGTTGACCATGGTAAGACCACCCTGACGGCAGCAATTGCTACGGTGCTGGCAGCCAAGTTTGGCGGTTCGGCCAAGAAGTACGACGAAATCGACGCAGCGCCGGAAGAAAAGGCACGCGGTATTACCATCAACACCGCACACGTCGAGTACGAAACGGCTAACCGCCACTACGCCCACGTTGACTGCCCGGGCCACGCTGACTATGTGAAGAACATGATCACGGGCGCTGCGCAGATGGACGGCGCGATCCTGGTGTGCTCGGCCGCTGACGGCCCCATGCCCCAGACCCGCGAACACATCCTGCTGGCCCGCCAGGTTGGCGTGCCTTACATCATCGTGTTCCTGAACAAGTGCGACATGGTCGACGACGCCGAGCTGCTCGAGCTGGTCGAAATGGAAGTGCGCGAGCTCTTGTCCAAGTACGAGTTCCCCGGCGACGACACCCCGATCATCAAGGGTTCGGCCAAGCTGGCACTGGAAGGCGACAAGGGCGAACTGGGCGAGCAAGCCATCCTGGCCCTGGCCGAGCAGCTGGACAGCTACATCCCGACGCCGGAACGTGCCATCGACGGTACCTTCCTGATGCCGGTGGAAGACGTGTTCTCGATCTCGGGCCGTGGCACGGTTGTGACCGGTCGTATCGAGCGCGGCATCATCAAGGTTGGTGAAGAAATCGAAATCGTTGGTATCAAGCCGACGGTCAAGACCATCTGCACCGGCGTGGAAATGTTCCGCAAGCTGCTGGACCAAGGTCAAGCTGGCGACAACGTGGGTCTGCTGCTGCGCGGCACGAAGCGCGAAGACGTCGAGCGCGGCCAAGTGCTGTGCAAGCCGGGTTCGATCAAGCCGCACACGCACTTCACCGGCGAGGTCTACATCTTGTCGAAGGACGAAGGCGGCCGTCACACCCCGTTCTTCAACAACTACCGCCCGCAGTTCTACTTCGAAGGACAAGGAAATGGTCATGCCGGGTGACAACGTGTCGATCACGGTCAAGCTGATTGCCCCGATCGCCATGGAAGAAGGCCTGCGTTTCGCCATCCGTGAAGGCGGTCGTACCGTCGGCGCCGGCGTCGTGGCAAAGATCCTCGACTAAGCAAACTTCCTGGAGCAGGCTGGCGGTACAATACCGTCGGCTTGTTCCCATGTTCCAGGGCGCACGCCGCCCATCGCTCTTTTAAGGAAATATCATGCAGAACCAGAAGATCCGTATCCGCCTGAAGGCTTTCGACTATCGCCTGATCGACCAGTCGGCAGCCGAAATCGTGGATACCGCCAAGCGCACCGGCGCGATCGTCAAGGGCCCGGTGCCCCTGCCGACCCGTATCCAGCGCTTCGACATCCTGCGTTCGCCGCACGTCAACAAGACGAGCCGTGATCAGTTCGAGATCCGTACTCACCAGCGCCTGATGGACATCGTCGATCCTACCGACAAGACCGTTGACGCACTGATGAAGCTCGACCTGCCGGCCGGCGTCGACGTCGAAATCAAGGTGTAAGGTATTCAGCACAAGACCGCGCCAAGCGGTTTTGCGCAAACAAAAACGGCGAACTTCGGTTCGCCGTTTTTGTTTTTGCGTTCCCACCCGAACGAATGCGGCCTAAGCGGGCCCGCGCCGGCGCAGTGTTTGCCCCGGCGGTTCGCCGAAACTCTTGCGGTATTCCACGCTAAAGCGTCCCAGATGGCTGAAGCCCCAGCGCAGGGCCGCAGCCGTGACCGAGTCGATCGCCGGGTCGTTCAGCAGGTCATGGCGAACACGTTCCAGCCGCACCGCGCGCAGGTAGGCCATCGGGCTGATGCCGCGATGCTCCCGAAAGCCTGCATAGAGTCCACGCAGGCTCACACCGGCGATTTCCGCCAGCAGGGCGGGGGTCAGCGGCGCCTGCGCGTGGGCATGGATGTACTCCTCGACCTGCTTCACGTGGCGCGGCGCCAGCGGTTTGCCCCGTGCCCGCATCGCTTCGGCCAGGCTGTGAGGCTGCACAGTCAACAACGTCCCGATCACCAGCTGCTCCAGCTGGCAGGCAGTTAGCGGATGCCGCGCCGCGTCCGGCGCCAGCGCCAGCAGGTCCGCCACGTAGTGCATCAGCTGATACCAGGCCGCCAGGCGGCGCCAGCCCATCCCAAGCTCAAAGCGCAGCGGCGCCTGTGACCGATGGCCGAGGTGCGCTGCACATACCCGCTCCAGCGCACCGCGCTCCACGCGCACGATCAACTGGTCGCTATCGTGGCTCCAGCGCATCCGCACGGGGTCGCTCGGCGTGAGCACCGAGGCCAAGTCGCGGTCGGAGAGGATCTGCTGCTGGCCGCAATGGATCTGGGCATGGCCCGCCAGCGGCATCTGCACCAGCAGGAAATCATCGAGCGGCCCCGGCTCGATCTGGACCTCCGCGCCGTAAGCCAGCCGGTTGAAGGACACGGCGCCAAGCGGCGCATGATGCATGCGGGCAGCCAGCGTCGTGCCGCCGATGGTGAGCTTGTGCGGCTTGAAAACCGTACCCACCGCTGCGCGCGTCTTGGCTTGGTCGGTCGAGGCGAAGACCAGCCGGGTGGGGTCGGATAGCAGGGCGCCTGCCAGCGGCTCGGTGGCCGTGGCCGCGGGGGGCTGCGGCATTGTCTCGCTCCTCGGCGTCATTGGCGCGCCGCTTAGTACGTTGGGKCCGGCCAGCCTGCGGGCGGATTCCTTCACACCACTATAGTGGATCGCTTCCCGGCGCCCCTTGTGTGCGCCGGCATTTTCCTGCACTAATCGGATAGCCGCTGCAGCACGCGGCTAGTTTGCTGCGGTGCGGATCGCCCATGATGGAATCCAGCACGGCAGCCCCAATCCCCAAAACAAAGGAGCGCAGCCCATGGGCCAGACTATCCAGATCCACGCCGCCGACGGCGCATTCAACGCCTACCTGGCCACGCCCGCATCGGGCAAGGGACCCGGCATCGTGTTGTGCCAGGAAATCTTCGGCGTCAATGCCACCATGCGCGCCGTGGCGGACTACTACGCCGAGGAAGGCTACACGGTGCTGGTGCCGGACCTGTTCTGGCGTATCGCCCCCGGCATCGAACTGGGCGATCGCGGCGAGGACTTCCAGCGCGCCTTGGGCTTGTATCAGCGCTTCGATGAGGCCCTCGGCGTCAAGGACGTTGGTGCGGCGCTGGACGCGCTACGCGCCCGGCCTGAATGCGTGGGCCAGACCGGGGTGCTAGGTTTTTGCCTGGGTGGGAAGCTCGCCTATCTGGCTGCCTGCCGCCTGGACGGCGTGGCCTGTGCCGTAGCGTATTACGGCGTTGGCATCGAGCGCGCGCTGGATGAGGCGGCCAATATCCAGGGGCGGCTGGTGCTGCATGTGGCCGAGCGCGATGGCTTCTGCCCACCCGAGGCGCAGGCGCAGATCCGCGCAGCCCTGGGCGGCAAGGACGGCATTGAGTTGTACGTCTATCCGGGCGTGGACCACGCGTTCGCGCGCACCGGCGGCGAGCATTTCGACCATCCATCGGCGCTGATGGCGCATCAGCGCTCGATAGCCGCGCTGCGCGCGGAGATGGGCCCGCACTACGATTTCTCGGCGCTCTGGGACAAGCACTGCGAATACGAGTTTGCCACCCGCGATGTCGACGCCACGATGGCGACGATGGYGTCGGAACCCTACGTGAACCATATCCCGACCATGACTGGCGGCGTCGGCCACCGGCAGCTCAAGCGCTTCTACCAGAACCATTTCGTCAACAGCAATCCGCCCGATACCAGCCTGATTCCGCTGTCGCGCACCGTGGGCGCCAGCCAGATCGTCGACGAGATGCTGTTCTGCTTCACGCATACCTGCGAGGTCGATTGGATGCTGCCTGGCGTAGCGCCTACCGGCAAGCGGGTGGAGATCCCCCTCATCGCCATCGTCAAGTTCCGCGGCGATAAGCTCTACCACGAGCATATCTACTGGGACCAGGCGAGCGTGCTGGTGCAGATCGGCATGCTCGATCCGGCCGGCCTGCCCGTGGCCGGTGTGGAGACCGCGCGCAAGCTGCTCGACGAGACGCTGCCCTCCAACACGTTGATGGCGCGCTGGCAGGAGAGCGAAGGCAAGTAACAGCCCGTACGGGCAAGTACCACGTCATCAAAGAAAAGCAAAAGGCCGCACCCGGCATGTGCTGTCGCAAGGCGGCAGCCGGGCAGCGTCCAAGACAACCAGGAGACAGCGTCATGAAAGGACTGCGGGACAAGGTGGCCATCATCAGCGGTGGCGCTACATTGATCGGCGCGGGCGTGGCCAGCGCCTTCGTCGAGGCCGGCACGCGAGTGGCCATTCTCGACATCGATGCCGGCGCCGGCGAGCGCGCGGCTGCCGCGTTGGGCGAGCGGGCGTTGTTTGTCCACACGGACATCACCGACGATGCCCAGGTGGCTGCGGCGGTAGCGCGGGTGAGCCAGCATTTCGGTGGCGTTGACTACCTGGTCAACCTGGCGTGCACCTATCTTGACGACGGTTTCAAATCAGGACGGCGCGACTGGCTCGCGGCGCTGGACGTCAACGTGGTCTCCGGGGTGATGCTGGCGCAGGCTGTGCACCCGGCCATGCGGGCTCGCGGCGGTGGCGCCATTGTCAACTTCACCAGCATCTCCGCCAATGTGGGGCAGACGGGCCGCTGGCTCTATCCGGCGTCAAAGGCCGCCATCCGGCAGCTCACCCGCAGCATGGCGATGGATCTTGCGCCCGATGGTATCCGGGTCAACGCCGTTTCTCCCGGCTGGACCTGGTGCCGGCTGATGGACGAGGTCAGCGGCGGCAACCGTGAGCGCACCGATCGCGTGGCTGCGGACTTCCACCTCCTTGGCCGCGTTGGCGAGCCCGACGAAGTGGCCCAGGTCGTGTTGTTCCTCTGTTCCGACCACGCCAGCTTTGTCACCGGCGCRGACTATGCCGTGGACGGCGGCTACTCGGCAATGGGACCCGAGCAGAACGTGCCCGCCATTCCCAGGCTGGCCGATTGAAGCTGGCATCGAGCATCCCCCCAAAAAATCCGGGGCTTCGATTTTCATCCTGAACATCCAGTAGGAGATTGCCATGAGCCAACGCATTGCCATCGTCGGGGCGGGCCAGTCCGGCCTGCAGATGGCCCTCGGGCTGCAAGCCAAGGGCTATCGGGTCACACTGCTGACCAACCGAACGCCGGACCAGGTCAGGGCGGGCAAGGTCATGTCCAGCCAATGCATGTTCGATCGCGCGTTGCAGGCCGAGCGCGAGCTTGGACTGAACTGGTGGGACGATCTCTGCCCGCCTGTAGAAGGCATTGGCCTGGCGATTCCGCATCCGGAGCAGGCTGGCGCCAGGCTGATCGACTGGGCCGCCCGGCTCGAGCGCCCGGCGCAGGCCGTGGACCAGCGGCTCAAGATGCCAGCCTGGATGGAGGCCTTCGCCGAGCGTGGCGGCGACCTGCGCATCGCCGATGCCGGCATCGATGAGCTCGAAGCGCTGACGCTCGAGCACGATCTGGTCCTGCTCGCCGCCGGCAAAGGCGAAATCGTCAGCCGCTTCGAGCGTGACGCCGCACGCAGTCCGTTTAGCGCACCGCAACGCGCGCTGGCCTTGACCTATGTAAGCGGCATGACGCCGCGCACGCCGTATTCGCGGGTTTGCTTCAACCTGATTCCTGGCATCGGCGAGTACTTTGTCTTCCCCGCGCTCACCTTGAGCGGACCTTGCGAGATCATGGTGTTCGAGGGCATCCCCGGCGGACCCATGGACCGATGGGCCGAGGCGCGTACGCCCGAGCAGCACTTGGCGGAAAGCCTGCGCATCCTCCGCACCTGGCTGCCGTGGGAAGCGCAACGTTGTGAAAACATCACACTGACCGATGAGCAGGGCATCCTCGCGGGCCGGTTCACGCCAACCGTGCGGCATCCGATCATGACGCTGCCGTCCGGCCGGCTGGTGTTCGGCATGGCGGACGCGGTCGTGGTCAACGACCCCATTACCGGACAGGGCTCGAACAACGCCGCCAAATGCTGCAAGGTCTATCTGGAGGCGATCGTCGCGCGTGGCGATCGTGCCTTCGATGCCGCCTGGATGACGCAGACCTTCGCCAATTACTGGCAATACGCAGGCGACGTCGTGAACTGGACCAACTCGCTGCTCACGCCACCTCCGCCGCATATCCTGGCATTGCTGGGCGCGGCCGGGCAGGCGCCGGCGCTGGCCGCACGCATCGCCAACGGCTTCGACAACCCGCCAGACTTCTTCCCCTGGTGGGCCGACCCCACCGCCTGCCATCAGTTGATCGACCGGCATCTGCCGCAGGCAGCCTGAGATGGACGCCGCCTGTGCTGTGCTCGACCCCAAGGCACTGCGTCACGCTTGTGGCCGTTACGCCACCGGCGTGGCGGTCATCGGGGCCTGCGGTGCCGATGACCKCCCGATTGGCCTGACCATCAACTCCTTTGCCTCGCTATCGCTGGCGCCGCCGCTGATTCTGTGGAGCCTCGCCTTGCGTTCGCCGAACGCGGCGCGTTTCACGCCAGGGAACCCCTTCGGCGTGAGTATTCTGCGGGCGGGGCATGGCGAGCTCGCCCGGCGCTTTGCGAAACCCGCTGACGACAAGTTTGCCGGAGTCGCCCATTGGCGATGCCAGCGTGGCGTGCCTTATCTCGATGATGCCCTGGCCACCCTGGCGTGCCGGGTGGAACGCGCCGACGTTGTCGGGGATCACTTGCTGATCGTGGGTCAGGTGGAGGGGTTTGAGGTAGGGGAGGGCGAGCCGCTGGTGTTCTTTGGCGGGGAATTTGTGCAACTGGGGCGATAGAATCACGCGGAAACGCTGCAAAACAACACCGCCCCGTACGCCACCTCATAGTTGTCAATCCACGCTTGCTCTTTCCAAATCTACGCGATATAGTGTAAGGCTACCCGTTTGTCTATGGGTAGTGGGCTGGCCAGATTGGCCGCGCGCAGTCTTCTTCAGCGCAAGCCCCGCACTGCAAACACTGTTTTCGTGTATCAATCAGCCCCGGCCAATCGCAGCTGGGAATGGAGCAAACCATGAGCCTTGGCCTTGTAGGTCGCAAGGTTGGCATGACCCGTATTTTCACGGACGACGGCGATTCAATTCCCGTTACCGTGGTCGAGGTCGGCGACAACCGCGTGACACAAATCAAGACGGACGAGACCGACGGTTATACCTCGGTTCAAGTCACTTTCGGCGCACGCCGCGCTAGCCGCGTCACCAAGCCCCTGGCAGGTCACCTTGCCAAAGCTGGTGTTGAAGCTGGTGAAATCATCCGCGAATTCCGCATCGATGCCGCTAAGGCTGGCGAACTGCAACCCGGCGGCACGCTGTCGGTTGACCTGTTCGAAGTCGGTCAAAAGATCGACGTCCAGGGCGTGACCATCGGTAAGGGCTACGCCGGTACCATCAAGCGTCACCATTTCGCATCGGGTCGTGCCACCCACGGTAACTCGCGTTCGCACAACGTGCCGGGTTCCATCGGTATGGCGCAGGATCCGGGCCGTGTGTTCCCCGGCAAGCGCATGACTGGCCATCTGGGTGACGTCACCCGCACCGTCCAGAACCTGGRAATCGCCAAGATCGACGCAGAGCGCAAGCTGCTGCTGGTCAAGGGCGCCATTCCCGGCTCCAAGGGCGGCAAGGTTATCGTTACCCCGGCCGTCAAGGCCAAAGCCAAAGCTTAAGGAGCGAATCAATGGAACTCAAGCTCCTCCAGGACAATGGCCAGATCGGTGCAGGCGTTGACGCCTCGCCCGAAGTCTTCGGCCGTGACTACAACGAAGCCCTCGTTCACCAGGTCGTCGTCGCTTACCAGGCTAACGCTCGCAGCGGTAACCGTAAGCAGAAGGACCGTGAAGAGGTCAAGCACACGACCAAGAAGCCTTGGCGCCAGAAGGGTACGGGTCGCGCCCGTGCCGGTATGTCTTCCTCGCCGCTGTGGCGCGGGGGCGGCCGCATCTTCCCGAATTCGCCGGAAGAGAACTTCACGCAGAAGGTCAACAAGAAGATGTTCCGTGCCGGCATGCGCTCGATTTACTCGCAGCTCGCACGTGAAGGTCGTATCAACGTGGTGGACGGTTTCACCGTCGATGCGCCCAAGACCAAGCTCTTGGCCGACAAGTTCAAGGCCATGGGCCTGGACTCGGTGCTGATCATCACCGACAGCCTCGACGAAAACCTCTACCTGGCTTCGCGCAATCTGCCGCACGTGGCGGTTGTCGAGCCGCGCCAGGCTGACCCGCTGTCGCTCGTGCACTACAAGAAGGTGCTGGTGACCAAGGCAGCCGTCGCGCAGATCGAGGAGTTGCTGAAATGACGCAAGTAGCCAAGAACGATCATCGTTTGATGCAGGTGCTGCTCGCGCCGGTGGTTTCCGAAAAGGCAACCCTGGTCGCCGACAAGAACGAACAAGTCGTGTTCGAAGTCGCTCGCGATGCCAACAAGGCAGACGTGAAGGCGGCAGTCGAACTGCTGTTCAAGGTCGAGGTGCAGTCCGTTCAGATCCTGAACCAAAAGGGCAAGCAAAAGCGTTTTGGCCGTTTCATGGGGCGTCGCAACCACGTGAAAAAGGCTTACGTTTCGCTCAAGCCGGGTCAGGAAATCAATTTTGAAGCGGAGGCCAAGTAATCATGGCACTCGTCAAGACCAAGCCGACGTCCCCGGGCCGTCGCTCCATGGTAAAGGTTGTTAACCACAACCTGCACAAGGGCGCGCCCCACRCTCCGCTGCTGGAAAAGCAATTCCAGAAGTCGGGCCGTAACAACAACGGTCACATCACCACCCGCCACAAGGGCGGTGGTCATAAGCACCATTACCGTGTGGTCGACTTCAAGCGCAACGACAAGGACGGCATCGCCGCCAAGGTCGAGCGCCTGGAATACGATCCGAACCGCAGCGCCAATATCGCGCTGGTGCTGTTCGCCGACGGCGAGCGCCGCTACATCATTGCCACCAAGGGCATGGTAGTTGGCCAAGCGTTGATGAACGGCTCGGAAGCTGCGATCAAGTCGGGTAACAACCTGCCGATCCGCAACATTCCGGTTGGTACCACCATCCACTGCGTGGAAATGCTGCCGGGCAAGGGCGCTCAGATCGCTCGCGCCGCTKGCGGTTCCGCTGTGCTGCTGGCTCGTGAAGGCATCTACGCTCAGGTTCGCCTGCGCTCCGGTGAAGTGCGTCGCGTTCACATCGAATGCCGCGCCACCATCGGTGAAGTCGGTAACGAAGAGCATAGCCTGCGCGTCATCGGCAAGGCCGGTGCAAATCGTTGGCGCGGTATCCGCCCGACGGTTCGCGGCGTTGTGATGAACCCGGTGGACCACCCGCACGGTGGTGGTGAAGGCAAGACCGCTGCTGGTCGTGACCCCGTTTCGCCGTGGGGTACCCCGGCTAAGGGTTACCGTACCCGCAGCAACAAGCGCACTGCCAGCATGATCGTGCAGCGCCGCCACAAGCGTTAATCGGTAGGTAGGAGCCTAGACATGACACGTTCCGCAAAAAAGGGTCCGTTCTGTGACGCCCACCTGCTGAAAAAGGTGGAAGCGGCCTCAGCCGGCAAGGACAAGAAGCCCATCAAGACTTGGTCGCGTCGCTCGACCATTCTGCCGGACTTCATCGGCCTGACGATCGCCGTACATAACGGCCGTCAACACGTGCCGGTGTATGTTTCGGAAAACATGGTTGGCCACAAGCTCGGTGAATTTGCGCTCACGCGTACGTTCAAGGGCCACGCGGCTGACAAGAAAGCGAAGAGGTAAGGTGCCATCATGGAAGTGAAAGCGATTCATCGCGGTGCCCGCATCTCCGCCCAGAAAACGCGCCTGGTCGCTGACCAGATCCGCGGTCTGCCGATCGAACGCGCGCTCAACGTCCTGACGTTCAGCCCGAAAAAGGCGGCCGTCATCGTGAAGAAGGTGGTCGAATCGGCCATCGCCAACGCCGAGCACAACGAAGGCGCCGACATCGACGAACTGAAGGTCAAGACCATCTTCGTCGACAAGGCAACCTCGCTCAAGCGTTTCACGGCACGAGCAAAGGGCCGCGGCAACCGCATCGAGAAACAAACTTGTCACATCACTGTGACGCTCGGCAACTAAGGAGTCACGATGGGACAGAAGATTCATCCGACTGGCTTCCGTCTGGCCGTCAGCCGTAACTGGGCTTCGCGTTGGTACGCCAACAACACGAAGTTCGCCGGCATGCTGAAGGAAGACATCGAAGTTCGCGAGTTTCTGAAGAAGAAGCTCAAGAACGCTTCGGTTGGCCGCGTCGTGATCGAGCGCCCCGCCCGCAATGCACGTCTCACCATTTATAGCTCGCGTCCGGGCGTGGTGATCGGCAAGAAGGGTGAGGATATCGAACTGCTCAAGGCCGAGCTGCAACGCCGCATGGGTGTGCCCGTGCACGTGAACATCGAGGAAATCCGCAAGCCGGAAACCGATGCGCAGCTGATCGCCGACTCGATCACCCAGCAGCTCGAGCGCCGTATCATGTTCCGCCGCGCAATGAAGCGCGCGATGCAGAACGCGATGCGCCTCGGTGCCCAGGGCATCAAGATCATGAGCGCTGGTCGTCTGAACGGCATCGAAATCGCTCGTACCGAGTGGTATCGCGAAGGTCGTGTGCCCCTGCACACCCTGCGCGCCGACATCGACTACGGCTTCTCCGAAGCAGAAACCACCTACGGCATCATCGGTGTCAAGGTGTGGGTCTACAAGGGTGATCACCTCGGCCGCAACGATGCGCCGGTAGTGGAAGAGCCGCAAGACGATCGTCGTCGTCGCCCGGGTGGTCGTCCTGATGGTCGTCGCCGTGAAGGCGAAGGCGGCCGTCCGGGTGGCAACCGCCGCGGTGGCGCGGGTGCCGGTGCAGGTCGCCGCGCTCCTGGCGCAGATGCGAAGAGTGGAGAATAACGATGCTGCAACCTAAGCGCAGAAAATACCGCAAGGAGCAGAAAGGCCGCAACACGGGTAAGGCTACCCGTGGCAACGCCGTGTCTTTCGGCGAATTCGGCCTGAAGGCGATGGGCCGTGGTCGTCTGACGGCTCGTCAGATCGAGTCGGCACGTCGTGCGATGACCCGTCACATCAAGCGTGGCGGCCGCATCTGGATCCGGATTTTCCCGGACAAGCCGATCTCGAAGAAGCCCGCCGAAGTCCGTATGGGTAACGGTAAGGGTAATCCGGAATACTACGTGGCAGAAATCCAGCCGGGCAAGATGCTGTACGAAATGGATGGCGTGACGGAAGAGCTGGCTCGTGAGGCGTTCCGCCTCGCGGCCGCCAAGCTGCCGATCGCCACCAATTTCGTGGTGCGCCAGGTCGGGACGTAAGGAGAGCAGGGATGAAAGCATCCGAACTTCGCGGCAAAGATGCCGCAGGGCTGAACCAGGAGCTCTCCGAGCTGCTGAAGGCCCAATTTAGCCTGCGCATGCAAAAGGCCACCCAACAGCTGCAGAACACCAGCCAGCTGAAGAAGGTGCGCAAGGACATCGCGCGGGTGCAAACCGTGCTGAACGAAAAGGCGACCTCGAAATGACTGAAACTGCACAAACGGAATCGTCGCTTCGCCGCACGCTGGTCGGTCGGGTAGTTAGCGACAAGATGGACAAGACCGTCACGGTCTTGATCGAAAACCGCGTCAAGCATCCTCTGTACGGCAAGTACGTGCTGCGTTCCAAGAAGTACCACGCACACGACGAAGCCAACCAGTACAAGGAAGGCGACAAGGTCGAGATCCAGGAAACGCGTCCGCTGTCGCGGACCAAGTCCTGGGTGGTTTCCCGTCTGGTCGAAGCTGCGCGCGTCATCTAAAAAACCACACGGTTTTCGGTTGACTTGCGAGTCCAGGGTTATGTGCTATAATCCTGGACTTCCGCTTTGTTGCATTCGCCTTAGTTGTATCACCCCGGCGAATCGGTGAAGCGAACCTAGCCGAGCGGCTCCTGATTAACCATGTTCAGGCCGCCTGGTAACTACCGACTTCAAAGTTGATCAACCCAAACGGTTGCTGGCGCAAAGCCAGGGGCTGACGGGACCAAGACTGACCGGCGGGCGTTGCCCGGTGGATTAAGTTGGGAAGATAACACCATGATTCAGACAGAAAGCCGGCTCGAAGTAGCCGATAACACTGGTGCGCGCGAAGTTCTGTGCATCAAAGTGCTGGGTGGGTCCAAGCGCCGCTATGCGAGCGTGGGCGACATCATCAAGGTGACCGTTAAGGACGCAGCGCCGCKCGGTCGCGTGAAAAAGGGCGATATTTACAACGCCGTCGTCGTGCGCACCGCCAAGGGCGTGCGTCGCGCTGATGGTTCGCTCGTCAAGTTCGACAGCAATGCCGCTGTCTTGCTGAACACCAAGCTCGAGCCGATCGGCACCCGTATTTTCGGGCCGGTGACTCGTGAACTCCGTACCGAGCGCTTCATGAAGATCGTGTCGCTCGCGCCGGAAGTGCTGTAAGGAGCCGCCATGAACAAGATTCGTAAAGGCGACGAAGTCATCGTCCTGACCGGAAAAGACAAGGGCAAGCGCGGCACCGTGCAAGCCATGCTCGGCGAGAAGGTTGTGGTGGAAGGCGTCAACGTTGCTAAGAAGCACGCACGCCCGAACCCGATGCTGGGCACCACCGGTGGTGTGGTCGACAAGGTCATGCCGCTGCATATTTCTAACGTTGCGCTCGTGGATGCCAATGGCAAGCCGTCGCGCGTCGGTATCAAGGTGGAAGACGGCAAGCGTGTACGCGTGCTGAAGACCACCGGTGCCGTCGTGGCAGCTTGATTCTGGGCACAGATAGGAGTTGAGCATGACTGCACGTCTGCAAGAGTTTTACAAAGAACAAGTAGTACCGAAGCTGATCGAACAGTTCGGCTTCAAGTCGGTCATGGAAGTGCCGCGCATCACCAAGATCACCCTGAACATGGGCCTTGGCGAAGCCATCAATGACAAGAAAGTCATTGAGCTGGCCGTGGGCGACCTGACCAAGATCGCCGGCCAAAAGCCGGTGGTGACCAAGGCCAAGAAGGCAATCGCCGGCTTCAAGATCCGCCAGGGCTATCCCATCGGCGCGATGGTGACGCTGCGCGGCGAACGCATGTTCGAATTCCTGGATCGTCTCGTGACCGTGGCCCTGCCGCGCGTGCGTGACTTCCGTGGTGTTTCGGGCCGCTCGTTCGATGGTCGTGGCAACTACAACATCGGTGTGAAAGAGCAGATCATTTTCCCCGAAATTGAGTACGACAAGATCGACGCACTGCGTGGTCTGAACATCAGCATCACGACGACGGCGAAGAATGACGAGGAAGCCAAGGCACTCCTCGCAGCATTCAAGTTCCCGTTCCGTAATTAAGGGGTAACCGTGGCTAAATTGGCTCTGATTGAACGTGAGAAGAAGCGCGCTAGGCTCGTGGCAAAGTATGCCGACAAGCGTGCAACCCTCAAGGCCATTATCGACGACCAAGAGAAGTCGGAAGAAGAGCGTTATAGCGCGCGTCTCGAGCTGCAGCAGCTCCCGCGCAACGCGAACCCGACTCGCCAGCGTAACCGCTGCGCGATCACCGGTCGTCCCCGCGGTACCTTCCGCAAGTTTGGCCTGGCGCGTAATAAGATCCGTGAAATCGCCTTCCGTGGCGAAATCCCGGGTCTGACGAAAGCCAGCTGGTAATTACGCACAGGCTACAGGAGAAACAGTATGAGCATGAGCGATCCTATCGCCGATATGCTGACGCGCATCCGCAACGCCCAAGGCGTGCAGAAAGTGTCGGTTGTCATGCCGTCGTCGAAGCTGAAAGTGGCAATCGCCAAGGTCCTTAAGGACGAAGGCTACATCGACGACTACGCCGTGAAAGAAGAAGGCGGCAAGGCACAACTGAGCATCGGTCTGAAGTACTACGCTGGCCGTCCGGTCATCGAGCGCATTGAACGCGTCTCGAAGCCTGGTCTGCGCGTGTACAAGGGCCGCAGCGACATCCCCCAAGTGATGAACGGCCTCGGCGTCGCAATCATCTCGACCCCCCAGGGTCTGATGACCGATCGCAAGGCACGTGCCACTGGCGTGGGCGGCGAAGTTCTTTGCTACGTCGCGTAAGGAGTAGACCATGTCCCGTGTAGGTAAGGCTCCCATCKCGCTGCCSAAAGGCGCRGAAGTCAATGTGGCGGCTGGCGTGCTCTCCGTTAAGGGCCCGCTCGGYACGCTGACGCAGCCGATTCACAGCCTGGTCAAGGTCAATGTCGAAAACGACACGCTGACCTTTGCTCCGGTCGATGAATCGCGCGAAGCAAACGCACTGCAGGGCACCATGCGCGCCCTGGTGGCCAATATGGTCAAGGGTGTAACCGCCGGTTTCGAGCGCAAGCTTAACCTGGTCGGCGTGGGCTACCGTGCCCAGCTGCAAGGTACTGCGCTGAAGCTCCAGCTTGGTTTCTCGCACGACGTGATCCATGCGATGCCGGAAGGCGTGACGGCGGCAACGCCCACGCAGACCGAGATCATCATCAAGGGTGCGGACAAGCAGAAAGTCGGTCAGGTGGCTGCGGAAGTCCGCGCGTACCGTCCGCCTGAGCCCTATAAGGGCAAGGGCGTTCGCTACTCGGACGAGCGCGTCATCCTGAAGGAAACCAAGAAGAAGTAAGGGGTGCAATCATGAACAAGAAAGACGCTCGTTTGCGCCGTGCACGTCAGACCCGCGCCAAAATCGCGGAGTTGAAGATCAATCGTCTGACCGTGTTCCGTACGAATTCGCATATTTACGCCCAGGTCTACTCGCCGTGCGGCACGCAAGTGCTGGCATCGGCTTCGACCGCCGAGGCAGAAGTGCGCAAGGAACTGACTGGCAGCGGTGCTACCGCARCCGCCGCGACCCTGATTGGCAAGCGCATCGCCGAAAAGGCGAAGGCAGCTGGCGTGGAAACMGTTGCGTTCGATCGCGGCGGCTTCCGCTTCCATGGTCGCGTGAAGGCACTGGCTGACGCAGCACGCGAAGCCGGCCTTAAGTTCTAAGCGCACACAGAGAGATACGTCATGGCAAAAATGCAAGCAAAAGTCCAGCAGGACGAACGCGACGACGGCCTCCGCGAGAAGATGATCTCGGTCAACCGTGTCACCAAGGTGGTGAAGGGTGGCCGGATTCTCGGTTTCGCTGCGCTGACCGTGGTTGGTGACGGCGATGGCCGCATCGGCATGGGCAAGGGCAAGGCTAAGGAAGTGCCGGTTGCAGTTCAGAAGGCAATGGACGAAGCCCGTCGCAAGATGGTCAAGGTCTCGCTGAAGAACGGCACGCTGCAACACGAAGTCGTTGGCAAGCACGGCGCCGCCAAGGTGCTGATGATGCCCGCCAAGGAAGGTACCGGCGTGATCGCTGGTGGCCCGATGCGCGCGATTTTCGAAGTGATGGGCGTGACCAACGTCGTGACCAAGTCGCACGGCTCGACCAATCCGTACAACATGGTTCGCGCCACGCTGGACGGTCTTCAAAAGATGAGCACGCCGGGCGAGATCGCCGCAAAGCGTGGCAAGTCTGTTGAAGACATCCTCGGTTAAGGAGTCGGACGAAATGTCGCAACAAACCGTAAAAGTGCAACTCGTGCGCAGCCTGATCGGCACGCGTGAGGATCATCGCGCCACCGTCCGTGGCCTGGGCCTGCGCCGCATCAATTCGGTGTCGGAGCTGCAGGACACGCCCGCCGTGCGCGGCATGATCAACAAGGTCTCGTACCTGGTCAAGGTTCTGGCCTGAGTCCCGGGACACGGAGAGCAAGATGCAACTCAACAACCTGAAACCGGCCGACGGTTCGAAGCACGCTAAGCGTCGCGTCGGCCGCGGTATCGGCTCCGGCCTGGGCAAGACTGCCGGTCGTGGTCACAAGGGTCAGAAGTCGCGTTCGGGCGGCTTCCACAAGGTCGGCTTCGAAGGCGGTCAAATGCCGCTGTATCGTCGCCTGCCGAAGCGTGGCTTCACGTCGCTAACGAAGGCCTTCAACGCCGAAGTGACCCTGCGTGATATCGAGCGCCTGGAAGCTACCGAGGTGGACCTGCTGGTTCTGAAGCAGGCTGGCCTGGTGGCTGAGCTGGTCAAGAGCGCCAAGGTCATCAAGGCTGGTGAACTGACCCGCAAGGTTACGATCAAGGGTCTGGGCGCCACCGCTGGCGCCAAGGCTGCGATCGAAGCCGCCGGCGGTCWGATCGCGGCGTAATTTAGCAGCAGATTTCGCAGCATAGGCGAGTCACAGTCGGAGCATCGTTTGGCCACGGCGAAACCCAATGCAAGCACGCAAGCCAAGAACACGGCGAAGTACGGCGACCTGAAGCGCCGGCTGATGTTCCTGGTGCTGGCCCTGATCGTGTACCGCATCGGAGCGCATATTCCGGTGCCGGGAATCGATCCGGAACAGCTTGCGAAGCTTTTCCAGAGTCAGTCAGGTGGCATCCTCGGGATGTTCAACCTGTTCTCGGGCGGTGCACTGTCGCGCTTTACCGTCTTCGCGCTCGGCATCATGCCGTACATCTCGGCGTCGATCATCATGCAATTGCTGACGATCGTGCTGCCGCAGTTGGAGTCGTTGAAGAAGGAAGGGCAGGCGGGTCAACGCAAGATCACGCAGTACACGCGCTACGGCACGGTGGTTCTGGCCACTTTCCAGGCGCTGTCGATTGCAGTCGCGCTGGAATCTCAGCCTGGTCTGGTGATTGATCCGGGGCTGATGTTCCGGGCTACGGCAGTGATCACGCTGGTGACCGGTACGATGTTCCTGATGTGGCTGGGTGAGCAGATCACCGAGCGGGGTMTSGGCAACGGTATCTCSATCATMATCTTCGGCGGTATCGCAGCGGGCTTGCCCAACGCGATCGGCGGGCTCTTCGAACTGGTTCGTACTGGTTCCATGAGCATCATTGCTTCGATCCTGATCGTGGCAATCATCGCCGGTGTTACCTTCGCCGTGGTGTTTGTCGAGCGTGGCCAGCGCAAGATCCTGGTGAACTATGCCAAGCGTCAGGTCGGCAACAAGGTGTATGGCGGTCAATCGTCGCACCTGCCGCTGAAGCTGAACATGGCAGGGGTGATTCCGCCGATCTTCGCATCGTCGATCATCTTGTTCCCGGCGACCATCGCGGGCTGGTTCACGWCTGACTCGACGAGCGCTGCCGGCCGGTTCATCAAGGACCTGGCTGCGACGCTTTCGCCGGGACAGCCGGTCTACATCCTGCTGTACGCTGCTGCAATTATATTTTTCTGCTTCTTCTATACGGCTCTTGTGTACAACAGCCGGGAAGTCGCGGACAACCTGAAGAAAAGCGGTGCCTTCATTCCGGGCATTCGTCCGGGCGAGCAGACGACGCGCTACATCGACAAGATTCTTGTCCGTCTGACGCTGGCTGGTGCGATCTACATCACACTGGTCTGCCTGTTGCCGGAATTCCTGGTACTGCGCTGGAACGTTCCGTTCTATTTTGGCGGAACCTCGTTGCTGATCATCGTGGTCGTCACGATGGACTTCATGGCCCAGGTCCAGTCCTATGTCATGTCGCAGCAATATGAGTCCCTGCTGAAGAAAGCGAATTTCAAGGGTAATCTGACCTTGCGCTGAAGCCGGGTCGGTACAGGCTAGGTATGGCAAAAGACGACGTCATCGAGATGCAGGGGGAGGTCCTGGAAAACCTCCCCAACGCGACGTTCCGCGTCAAACTGGAAAACGGCCATGTGGTGCTGGGCCATATCTCCGGCAAGATGCGAATGAACTACATCCGGATTCTTCCGGGTGATCGGGTGACGGTTGAACTGACCCCATATGATCTGTCACGCGCGCGCATCGTCTTTCGGACGAAGTGAAGCGAACAGGAATTGAAGGAAGAGGAAAATCATGAAAGTGCTGGCTTCTGTTAAGCGCATTTGCCGCAACTGCAAAGTTATCAAGCGCAACGGTGTCGTGCGCGTGATCTGCTCGTCGGATCCCCGCCACAAGCAACGCCAAGGCTAATCGGAAAGAGGATTGACGAATGGCACGTATCGCAGGGGTTAACATCCCGAACCATAAGCATACCGAGATTGGCCTGACGGCTATTTACGGTATCGGCCGCTCGCGCGCCCGCAAGATTTGCGTGGCCACCGGCGTTCCCTTTGACAAGAAGGTCAAGGACCTGACCGACGGCGACCTGGAAAAGCTTCGTGACGAAGTAGCCAAGGCCACGGTTGAGGGTGACCTGCGTCGTGAAACCACGATGAACATCAAGCGTCTCATGGACCTTGGTTGCTATCGTGGCGTCCGTCACCGCAGGGGTCTCCCGATGCGCGGTCAGCGCACCCGCACCAACGCCCGTACCCGCAAGGGTCCGCGTAAGGCCGGCGTGGCTCTGAAGAAGTAAAGCCGAAGGCAGAGGAAGAAACTAATGGCAAAAGGTCCGAATAACGCCGCCCAGCGCGCGCGTAAGAAGGTCAAGAAGAACGTTGCCGACGGCATTGCGCACGTCCACGCTTCGTTCAACAACACCATCATCACGATCACCGACCGTCAGGGCAACGC
>NZ_JBFTSF010000099.1:0-20086 GCF_056399905.1 Cupriavidus sp. 01L46 | reverse complement strand
CATCACCGCCGAGCGCCAGGTGCAGGAGTCCGAGATCCAGCGCGAGCAGGCCGTGCGCACGCGCAAGGTGGAAGCCGAGCGCGACGTGCGGGTCAAGGAAATCGAGCAGCAGCGCGTCACCCAGATGGCGGCCATCGAGCAGGCCAAGGTGACGGAAATCGCCGAGCAGGAAAAGGCCATCGTGATCGCCGCCAAGTCGGAAGCGCAATCGCAGGCGCAGGGGCGCGCCAACGAGGCGCTGGCTGAAGCGGTCAAGGCCGAGCAGATGGTGGAGACCACACGGCGCACGGCGGAAGCCGACCGCGCCAAGCAGGTGGCCCTGATCGAGGCCGCGCAAGAGGCCGAGACCCAGGCGGTGCACGTCACCACGCAGGCACGCGCCGAGCGCGAGGCTGCGCAGATGCAGGCCACCGCCATCGTTGAACTGGCCGAGGCCGCGCGCAAGAAGGGCCTGGCCGAAGCCGAGGCGCAGCGCGCGCTCAACGACGCCATCAACGCGCTGTCGTCGGACCAGACCAGCCTGAAGTTCAAGCTGGCGCTGCTGCAGGCGCTGCCGGGCGTGATCCAGCAGAGCGTGGAGCCGATGAAGGCGATCGACGGCATCAAGATCATCCAGGTCGACGGCCTCAACCGCGGCGGCGCGGCGGCAACCGGCGACGCAGGCAACGGTGGCGGCAATGGAAATGGAAATGGCAACGGCAATCTTGCCGAGCAGGCGATGTCCGCCGCGCTGTCCTACCGCGCGCATGCGCCGCTGATCGATTCGTTGCTCAAGGAAGTGGGCTTGGCCGGCGGCTCGCTGCAGGGCCTGGTCCCCAGCCTCGCGGCTGCGCAAGCGGCATCGCACACGGACAACGCGCAGGTCTTGCCGCTGAAGCACGCCAGCCATGCCGTCAACGCGCCGGAGGTCGAGCCGGGAAGCAACGCCAGCAACTGACGGCCACCTGGCTGACCGCCGGACTGGCCGACTGGCTGACCGGCTAGACAACGGGCCGCATGCATTCACTGCATGCGGCCCGTTTTCCATTTCGGCTTCATCCAGTTTCGCGCCCGACCAGACTCAGTCGCTCTTGATACCGTTGTCCTGGATCACCTTGCCCCACTTCTTGTAGTCGTTGCGCATGCGCGACGCCAGTTGTTCAGGCGGCTGGTAGGCAGCGACCGTGCCCGCGCCGAGCATCTTTTCCTGCACCACGGGATCGGCCAGCGCCGCCTTCAGTTCGGCCGACAACTTGGCGATCACGTCCTTGGGCGTGCCGGCGGGGGCCAGCAGGCCGCCCCAGGCGGTGGCCTCGAAACCGGGAAAGCCCTGCTCCGCCACCGTCTTCACATCGGGCGTGAAGCTCACGCGCTTGGCCGAGCCCACGGCGATGGGACGCAGCTTGCCGGCCTTGATGTGCGGCAGCGCCGCGATCATGTCGGAGAACATCATCGGCACCTGGCCGGCCAGCAGATCGGAGATCGCCGGCGCGCTGCCTTTGTAGGGCACGTGCTGGACGTCGACATGCCCGGTGCTCTTGAGCAGTTCGGTGGACAGGTGGCCAAAGCTGCCGTTGCCGGCGCTGGTGTAGTTGRGCGCGCCGGGCTTGGCCTTGGCGCGGGCGATGTATTGCTGCAGGTYAGTCACGTCGGGCATGGCCTGCGGGTTGACCACCATGACGATGGGCAGGTCGTAGGCAGAGCCGATCGGCGTGAAATCCTTGAAGATGTCGTAGCCCTTGCGGCTGATCAGGTGCGGCGCCAGCAGCGTGGGCGTGGCCAGYACCATCAGCGTGTAGCCATCCGGCGCGCTCTTGGCGACGGCTTCCGCGCCGATCGTGCCGGAGGCGCCCGGGCGGTTGTCCACCACCACCGTCTGCTTGAGCGATTCGCCCATCTTCTGGCCGATGATGCGCGCGGCGGTATCGGTCGGGCCGCCCGGCGGGAACGGCACCACCAGGCGGATCGGTTTGGACGGATAGGCTTGCGCGAAGGCCTGCGGCGCGCACAGCGGCAGCGAAACGCCCAGGATGGCCGCACCCAGGCGGCGCGAGAAAATACGACGGCTTGTCTTCTGCATGATGAGTATGAAACGTAATCCAGCAATGACGCGTGCCGGCTTGACAGCCTGCGCGCACGTCGGCGATCCAGCAAAACCAACGGGAAAGACAGGACAAAGCTTCGATGGCCTCCTCCATGACCGGTCATGGCCGGTCGTTTGTTATCGGGCGGCGGCGCAGCGCGCCTCAGGGCTTTAGAGCTTTAGAGCCTCAGAGCTTCAGCGGACCTGAGCGGAACAGCCGCGCATCCATGGTGCGCAGGTCGGGCGCCACGGTGACCGCGGTGGCGCACTGGTCCAGCACATCGCGCTGCAGGTCGATGCCCGGCGCGATCTCGATCAGGGTCAGGTGCTCCGCGCCGATGGCGTCGGGGCGCATCTCAAAGACGGCGCGCTCGGTGATGTAGAGCACGGGGATGCCGAGCGAGGCCACATAAGGGCCGTTGAAACTCAGGTGCGAGACCTGCGGCACGATCTTTTTCACGCGGCCTTCGCGCACGATGCGCAGGGCGCCGTTCTCGGCGCACACCTCCAGGCCACCGGCGGTGAGCGTGCCAACGAAGACCACGGCCTTGGCGCTCTGCGTGATGTTGATAAAGCCGCCAACGCCGGCGATCAGCGCTTCGGCACCTTCGCCAAACTTGCTGACATTGACGTTGCCGTGCCCGTCCAGCTCGGCCAGCCCGAGGATGGCGAGATCGATGCCGCCGCCCTCGTAGAAATCGAACTGCGCCGGCTGGTCGACGATCGCTTCCGGATAGGCGGATGCGCCAAAGCTGAGGCCATCCGCGGGCGTGCCGCCGATCGGGCCGGCTTCCACCGTGAGCGTGAAGCCTTCGACGCCAGCCTCCACCGCCAGCATGCCGACGGCAGCGGGCATGCCAACCCCGAGGTTGACCACGCGCGGCTGCCTGCGCGCCAGCTCCAGCACCGCGCGCCGCTGCACGATGGTGCGGGCATCAAGCACGGGGGCTACGGCCGGCACCTCTGGCGCCGGTGCGCTGGCGGCGTTGGCGGCGTTGGCGGCATTGGCGTTGCTGGCGGCTTCCCCTTGCCACGGCGTCACGTAGGCCGGATTGAACTGCTCCGCGAACGTCATCTGGTGATGCGCCGGGTTCTCGCTCACCACCACGTAGTCGACCAGGATGCCGGGCACGTGGATGGCCTGCAGGTTGTCGTGGTGATCCACCAGCGACTCCACCTGCGCGATCACGATGCCGCCGGAGTTGTGCGCCGCCTGCGCCATCGCCAGCAGTTCGTGGTGAAAGGCCTCGCGGTGCGTGCTCAGGTTGCCGCGCGTATCGGCGGCGGTGCAGCGAATCAGCGCGCAGTGGATCGGGAAGCTCGGATAGAACAGGTATTCGTCGCCGCGGAAATCGACCGCCTCGACCCAGTTCGCGCGGCCCTCGGCAATCGCCGCCTGCGCGCTGCGGTTGATGGCGCCACCGTGGTAGCGGCTGTCCTGCGCAGTGCGCGGATCAACGAACGTGTGCAGGCCGATCTTGGTCAGCACGCCGGGCTTGCCGCCGGCGATGGCACGATAGAGGTGCGTCAGCACGCCCTGCGGCAGGTTGTAGCCCTCGCACGCCTCAGCCATGGCCAGCGAGGCCAGGCGCGTGGCGGAGCGCCAGTGCCCGCCCACGATACGCCCGGTCATGCCCGCATTGCCAAAGTGGTTCACCCCGCGCGCGCCGCGGTCGCCCTGCCCCGCCGAATACACCAGCGTCAGGTCGCGCGGCATGCCGGCGTCCAGGAAACGACGCTCGAGCGCGTCCGTCACCGCCTCGGCATGGCCGGCGCCCACGAAACCAGCGCTCGCCATCGTCCACCGGGATTGCACGAGCGCAGCCGCCTGCTGCGCGCTGATGACCTTCATGGCTGTCTCCATCGTGTTCTTCTCGGCGCGGCGTGCCACCTGCACGCACTGCGCCGGACCGCACTCAGCACCACACATTCCGCGAACATTTGTTCGCAAAACACCTATCATACGTAGTCATGCCGGCATCGCGCAAGTGCGTTCATCGCACTAAAATCACCCTATTTCCGTCTCCCCACGCTATGAACAGCCCCGAAACGCCCCTGGCCAACCCGCAGAAAAAGGAAGAGCTGCTCGATTCGCTGACCAATGGCCTGGCGCTGCTGCGCCTGTTCGCCTCCGGCGCGGGGAGCCTCACCATGCAGGACGTGGCGGAACAGCTCGACGTGACCCGCGCCGCGGCGCGGCGGCTGCTGCTGACCCTGCAGCACAACGGCTACGTTGCGCAGGACGGCCGGGACTTTTCCATCACCCCGCGCGTGATGGACCTGGGCTACGCGTACTTTGCGTCGATGAACCTGCCGCAACTGGCCGCGCCCTACCTCAAGGCGCTCTCCGAGCAGACGGGGGAAACCTGCTCGCTGGGCGTGCTGGACGGCGAATCGGTGGCGCTGGTGGCGCGCGAAGAGCCGCCGCAGATCCTSCGGGTCGACATGGGCGTGGGGCGGCGCATGCCGGCCTACGCCCACTCGCTCGGCCGCGTGCTGCTGGCCGGGCTGGACGACAAGGCGCTCGAGGCTTACCTTGCCACCGCGCAGCTACGCAAGCTCACCCCGTTTACGGTCAGCTCGCGCACGGCGCTGGCGCGCACGCTCAAGCAAGTGCGCAGCGACGGCTACTGCACGCTGATCAGCGAACTGGTGGACGGCTTCGCCGGCATCTCGGTGCCGGTGCGCGCCGAGTCCGGCAAGGTGGTGGCGGGACTGGGCCTGAGCATGGTGCTGGGCAGCCGTGGCGCGGCGCACCTGGAGCAGCACTACCTGCCGGTGCTCAAGCACGCCGCAGGGGAGCTCGAAGCGCTGCTGCGCCGGCGTTGAGGGCATCGGCGCCCAAGCGGCGCATGGGCAATGCACAACCAGGGCGGGCCGCCTAGAATGGGAAACGGGTCAAGGCCGGCACGCACCGCACGTGAAAGCATCACCGCATGAGTATCAGACCGCTCGACTGGGCGCGTGACGGCGCCGGCATCCTCAAGCTCGACACCACCTACGAGACCGATCGCATCTACGCGGTCAAAAGCGGCCCGCTGGGCATCTGGCTCGTGGAGCAGGTGCTGGGCCAGCCCGTGCTCAACCACTACGACCCGTCCGGCTTCGAGCAGGATTGCGCCAAGGCCGACCACGCGCTGGTGTTCGAGAGCGCAAGCGGCGACATCGGCGGCTTTGCCGCCGTCAGGCTCGAAGCCTGGAACCGGTCTGCGCTGCTGAGCGCCATCTTCGTCGCGCCCGCGTTCCGCGGCACCGGCATCGGCCGCGTGCTGCTGGGGGAAATCAACCGCCTGCTGCTAGCAACGCCAGCCCGCTGCCTGCGCGCCGAAACGCAAAACACCAACTACCCGGCCATCGGCTTTTACCGCGCGCTGGGATTCTCGCTGTGCGGGCTGGACTGGGACCTGTACGACCCCGACACCGCCGGCACCGAGACCGCGCTGATCTTCACGCGGCCGGTGGTGCGCAAGGCTGGCTAGCCATCCGCTAGCCAGCCCCCTCCTGCGCATGGCAAAAGCCGATCCACGCATGCAGCACGCCGGCGTGCGCGAAGGAGCCAACGCCGAACACCACGGCCATCGCCGCGCTCCACGGCGCCGTCGCCACTGCTGGCGCAGCCGCGTCGACCGTACCCGCCATCGCCGCCACCATCTCCGGTAGCACGCCCGTGCCCCAGCCCAGGACCAGGAACATGGCGCAGCCCGCCGACATGCCGGCGCACGAATACCGCAGCGCCAGTGCCGCGCGCCCGGTGAAGGCGGCGTGCCGGTGCAGGTGGTTGATGCGCAGGATCGCCACGGCGTTGGCTGCCGCCACGATCCCCATCAGCGACGGCCAGAAGAACGGATGATCGCTGCGCGCGTCCTGCATCAGCAGCACGCCGATGGTGAGGAAGGTAGGCGCAGCCAATGTCGCCACGCTCCATGACAACACTTGCCACGCCCACCACGGGTGGCGCCATCGCAGCCCGCGCGCGCGCGGGAGCGCCCCCGCCAGGGGCTCAGCGCCGGAGATTGCGGCGCTCCGTGGCGCTCAACTGGCTGAGCTGCGACTCACTCAGGTCCATCTGGCCCAGCACCTGCACCACCCCGTTGGGGTCGTAGCTGGCCGGCGGCGCCTTGGCCCCTTCCCTCGCCTTGGGCGCTGCCTCATCCGTGTCCGTGCCAAAGCCGAGCACGCGCACGGTGAAGATCGAGGGCAAGCCCTGGCGCGCCGCCCTGCGCTCGCGCTGCAGCGCGTCCTGCGCCGCGCCCACCGCCTGCGAAGCCACCGCGCTGGCGTTGGTCAGCGCGCCAACGTTCACCGCGGCCAGCACGGGGATGCCGGTGGCCTTGCCCTGCACCTGGATGTTCTCGGCGTTGACCACGTGCAGCGCGCCAATGTTGATGTTGCCAGACACGCGGATGCCGGCTTCGCCCGCGTCGATGGTGCCCAGCGGCGCGATCAGGTCGATGTCGCCCGGCGGTACCTCTGGGACCGGGTTGAGCGTGGCGATGCCTGCGCCGGTGTTGGGCGTGGTGGGCGACAGCGTGACCAGGCCGATGTTGTCGTACACGCGCCGCTGCGGCGTGTAGACCACGGTGGACTTGGAGCCACGCCCGGCGTTGATGTCGCCCTGCGCCGACCACGCCAGGATGTTGCMGCCGAAGGTGGTGAAAATGCGGCTCTGCCCCAGCAGGATGCTGTCCCTGGCGTAGATCTGGATCTCGCCCGCCCCCTGCGTCAGCACGCCCGAGCCCTCGCCCGGGACGAAACCGCCATCGACGCCGACCAGCGTGCGCCCGCCCGGCGTCATGATGTCGATGTCGCCGCCGAAGTCCGTATGGATGCCGGCGTCCAGCAGGTCGTACACGCCCATGTTGTACGGGTTGCCGGCCGCTTTGTACTCGTCGCGCCGCAGGTAGGTGACGCCCTTGAGCGGCCGCTTGGTGGCGAGCGCCCCGGAGACCGGGGCGTAGTAGTTGGCGCTGCTGAACATAGTCAGGTCGCCCTGGTAGGCAAGCGCGTTGCCCTGCGCGTCATGCGTGGGGAAGAGCGTGGCGATGGCCTCGCGTCCGCGCAGGTAGCTGCCTTCGCGCGGGCCGCCCGCCTGGTTGTACTCGCGCCCGGCGGCCTTGAGCTCGGCGTAGTACACGTTGCGCAGGTAGGCCCGCTGCTGCTCGGGCGGCAACGCGGCGAAAAACTGCCGTGCGTCCATGCTGGCCGCGTCGAAGTGCAGGCCCAGGCCGTTATGCCCGCCAAAGCGGCCACTCAGCCAGTTGACCAGGTGCAGCTGGCTGGCCAGCCCGTACTCGCGCCGCAGGTCGCGGTTAGCGGCGGCCGCACCGGCCGCCAAGGCTTGCTGGCGCGCGCTGTCAAGCTCCGCCTGCTTGCCTTGCAGGTAGGCCGGCGCGCCGGCCTCGTCGCCCGCGTAGCCGAACTGGGCGCGCAGCCAGTCGGCCAGCTTCAGCTCGCCGCTGTAGATGGCCACCACCTTGCCCGGCTGGTCGGCAAGGGCGCGGCCCGCATCCGCCTGGTTGGCGGGATCCAGGTAGCGCTTGGCGAAGGCGTTGAAATCCAGCCCGTTGCGGCCCACGCCCGCCGCCACCGCGATGCTGGCGCCGCTGCCGCGGTCGCCCGGGGTCACGTTGGCCACCGGCCCGATGCTCTTGAGCTCGGCCCGGTCGGCCATGTACAGGTCGCGCCCGGCGGTGACTTCGAGCAAGCCGGGACCGGCCACGTAGAAGTTGCTGAGGCGGATGTCGCGGCCGGCCGAGACCACGGACACATCGTCAGGGTTGTTGTGCACGATCAGGTTGCCACGCGCGCTGGCATTCAGGACCGCGACCGGCTTTTCGGCGAAGGTGCCGTCGCCGCGGCGAGGAGGAATGTACCAGCCGTGGCCATCGGCGGGCACGTCTTCGGCCTCGCCCAGCGCTGTACCCGCATTGACAAGGTCGCGCCCCGCGCGGATCGCCACCGGTCCGCCGCCTTCATACCAGTTACCGAACGTCAGGGCCGAACCGACGCCATTGGCACGAGAAATGATCGACCCCGTGCGCAGGCCGACGATATCGCCATCGACCGCATAGAAGCGCGCCGGCTGGCTGCCGGGGACCGCGTAGCCCGAGGCCGTGGGCGGCGTGAAACTGAACAACGGGTACGCCTGGTACGTACCTGCGCCGCCGTTGTTCGCCAGGAACACGCTGGCAGCCAGCCCGTCCGGGCTGATATTGCTCAGTTTCAGCGTGCCGTAGACGATCTTCACCGTGCTGCCGCTGAACGCGGCGTTGAACGGATTTGGCAGGGCCGTGGGATCGGCGCCAGACTGCGTGATCCCATAGCCGCCGGCGTAGATCGAGTCGGCGGCCAGCAGCTCCAGCTGGCCCGCGCCCGTGTGGGCGTATTGCGGCCCCACCGGCGACGGGGCCAGCATCAGCGTGGTGCTGGACTGGACCGGCCGGCTAGTTCCATCGATGGCGCCAGTGCTGGAATTGCCGTAGTAGAAACTGCCGCTGGCCGCCACCGCGCGCAGCACCGACGGCATCATGAAACGCCCGTCGGTCGCCGTATGGTTGCCGGCAGAGCCATTGTCCGCCGCCGCGGTGGACGGCGTCAGATTACCGCCCGCGCTGAACAGGTCGATGGCGGTGCCCGGCGTCCACAGCGAGAACCAGGTCCAGCCGTCGCCGGTGTAGCTAGCGCCGTTGGCCCGGAACGGCGTGCCGTTGTTGACCAGCGCCACACGCCCCGGGTCGCCCACGCCGCCGAGCACCAGGTCGCCGCGCGCGTCGATGCGCACGCCGGCATCGCCGGGTACCAGCACCGGGCCGCCGCTGGCGATGGAGGACGTGGCCTTGTACACGTCGTAGGCGCGCGATTCGGCGGGATCCGCGCGGTCGAAACGCAGCTCGATGCCGCCCACCGAACCGGCCTCCATGCGCAACGCCCCGCGCAGGTTGACGAAGGTGCTGTTGATATCGCTATAGACCCCCGAGAAGCGGGTGGCCGGCGTGACGTCACCTGTCTGCGAGGAGAAGGCGCGCACTTCCGCCACCGGATTGAGCCCTCCGCCGATGCGGATGTCGAGGTCACCGCCGCCGGTCAGGGTGAGCTGCTTGCCATCGGCCGAAACGCGGCCCGTGCTGGCCACCGCCAGGTTCAGGCCCTGGCTGCGCGACACATAGTTGCCGGATGCCGTCATGCGCGACGACAGCATGCCGGCATCGCCGCCGGCCTCCAGCACCAGGTTGCCGCCGCCCAACGTGCCGATGCCGGTGAACCCAACCAGGAACGGCGCTTTCGCGAACAAGTCGTAGCCTTCCGTCGGGCCGGCCACATAGCTGCCGAAGTTGACCCACCAGGCGGTGGGCACGCCTTCGCTGCCCGTCACGGCGCTGCCGGTGCCCTGGCGCCACAGCCAGTTGCCAACGGCGGTGGAGCCGACGTGGGCGCGTAGGACGCCGATCGCGTCGGTCCGGGACTGGCCGCCTCTGACGCCGATCAGGTCACCCTTCACGTCGCCCTGGGCACGTACCAGCACGTTGCCGCCGTGCTCCGGATACCAGGCGCGGTACAGGCTCTGGCTGCCGCCGTCGATATACGGCGCAAACGTCGTGCCATCCGGGCCCAGCAGCGTGCCGTCGAAGGCGGTGGCGCGTGGCAGGTTGTACGCCGCGCCCACGCCGGCGGACTGCGTACCGGCGGTGTAGACGCCGAACGGCGAAGTCATKGTGAAGTCGCCGCCCGAGATCAGGTCCAGGTCGCCGGTGCCGGTGCGCAGCACGCTGAAAAGCTGCTGGCGGGCCGGCTGCAGCTGCGCCCTGTACACCGGCGGCGTGCCGTCCTTGACCTTGACGACCAGCAGGCCATATCCCTGGTCGTTGAGGTTCTTGACCTCTTCCTCCCCGCCCCATTCGTCCAGGTTGATCGGCGTGCCGGGCTCGATGCCGATGATTTCCAGCGAATTGCCCGCCCACACGTATTCGCCCGGCAGGCCGGTGCCCGGCAATAAGACGTTCGCCGAGACCAGGCCGTAGTGGGTGTCGGCCAGCAGCATGGACGCCTGCTTGCTGCGCGCCTGCAAGGCACGCGTGTCCGCGGCCTGCGTGTCCGCGCCGCTCACCAGCCGCACCGACCACGATTGCGAGCCCTCGGGCAGCATCGGCGCCAGCGCCCAGTTGCGGCCMTGGTTGCCGCTGGCGTCTCCTGGGCGCAGTGACACCATGACCGCATCGTCCGGCAGCTTGACCACCGTTTCGCTCGGGATCACCGCGCCCTTGCGCAAGGCGAGCGCGTTCGCCAGGTAGACCCCTGGCGCGGTATCCACGCTCGTGCCGGTCTGCGGCAGCGGCACGCCGGCCGGCCAGGTCATGGCCGCCACGCTGGCCCCGCCGGTGAGCCGGTTGCCGGCGTCGAGCTGCATGCCGCTGGCCAGCGTCAGCGGCTGCGACAGCACCGTGCCCGCCGCCTGCACGACGTTGCCCTGCGCATCGCGCACCGCCCCGCCCAGTATCGTACCGGCTGGCAGGACCAGGTCCGCCGCCAGCGTGGCGCGCGCCGGCAGCACCGTGCCGGGACGCAGGCTCACGGCCTTGATCGGCAGGTCGTAGTTGAGCGTGCGGCCGGACAGGAAGAAGGTGTCTTCCGCCAGCGTGACCAGCTGGCCCTGCGGGATGACGACATCGCCGCCCCAGGGCACCCGGCCCTTGACCAAGACCCAGCCCTGATCGTCCGGAGTGACCGGCAGCGCCGAGGCATCGARGCCATCGGTCAGGCTGCCATAGACGTTCAGGTTGCCGCCCGCGCGCAGCACCAGGGCGCCGGCTTCGCCGGAGCCATAGACACTGGTCTGCTGCGTGCGCGGGTTGACGCTGGCATAGCGGTAACGCGACAGATCGATGTCGCCATCGATGTGCAGGTCGCCGTCCGGCGTGGCGCTGACGATCTCCACGCCCGGGCGCAGATGGAGAGCATCCGCATAGCCGCGCAGGCCGGCGAGCTTGCGGTTCATCAGGTCGGCGTTGGCCAGCGCATTGCCCATGAACGCCAGGCTGTCTACGTGCTTGGCATCCAGGTAGGCCTGGTTGATGACCTGGTAGGGACGACCGTCGGCCATCGGGTCGGTGCCCCAGGCCGCATCCTTGTAAGACCAGAAGCCGTTGACCGCGATGGAGCGCGCGCCGTCGATGCGCAGCGCGCCGCTGGCGTCGATATCGATATCGTTGCCGGTGGCGCCGCCCAGGCGCGGGGCGTTGAGCTCAACCGTGCCGAGCGACTGTGCGCTGGCGCCGGTGCCGGCGCGCAGGTCCATGCGCGCGCCGCTCGCCAGCGTGAGCCGGCCCGTGCCGGCGTTGATCTCGATGGTGGCGCGGTTGGGCGCTTCGATGACCTGGCCGTAGCTGTCCACGCGCAGCACCGTGCCGTGCGCGTCGAGCAGCGCGCCGCCGCCGATGGTGACGCCGTTGCGCGCGGCCAGGCGGATGCTGCCGACCTGCTCGCCGCTGGCGTCGATGGTGCCGGTCACGGTGAGCTTGCCGCCGTCCACCGACACGCTGACCTCGCGCGCCTTGAGCTCGTCGCCGATGGCCAGGTCGCCCTGCTTGAGCTGGAAGCTGCGGATGCCGGAGAGCTTGCCGTCGTTGAGGCGCTGGTTCAGTCCTGTGAAATCGGCGATGTGCTGCGCGCGGATATCTGCCCCGCCAGCCGCGAACGGCACCAGGGTGCCACCGGCATCGTAGTGGCCGCTGCTGCCGCCCAGCACGCTGCCGCGCAGGTCGACGGTGCCCGCGCCGGCGCCCAGCGCGAGCACGGTGAGCTTGCCCGCGCGGTTCTCCTTGGCGGAAACGTCGATCAACGCGCCCGCCGCCTGGCGCACGTCGCCGGCACGGCTTTCCAGCACCACGTCGCCGCCCCAGCTGTACTTGCTGACGTCATAGAAATCGAGCTTGCGCCCAGCCAGGTCGAGCCGCGCGCCGTCGCGCAACACCACGTCGCGCTCGGCGGACACGGTGAGCTTGCCGCTGGGCAGGATCACGGTGCTGTCCAGCGACACGCTACTGCCGTTGAGCGCGATCTCCGCGCCCAGGGCCTCGGCCAGGGCCTTGCCGGACAAGGCCGGCGCTGCGGCACCGGCAGGCGCCGTCAAGCGGATGTCGCCGCCGGCGGTGATCTTGTTGACCGAGCCCGCCTGGCCGGTCAGCAGCGGCGTGTTGAGATTCAGGTTGCCGCCGCTGTAGGCATAGCCCTTGGCGGCGTCATCCCAGGCGCCTTGCGACTGGTAGACCGCGAGCGACCCCTTCTGGTTGGCCGTGATGCGCTCGCTGGCGTTGAGGTCGACCTGCGTGAAGCCCAGCACCATCMGGTCCATGGCGTGGATGGTGTCGGGGCGGCTGTTCGGGCCATAGCCGAACTCGATCTGCTTCGCGTCGACCTGCAGGCGGCCACTGCCCGTGCCGGCGCCGCCGGTTGCCACCAGCCCCGGCGCGTTGGTCGCGCCGTTCCACACCAGGATGTCGGTGTGGATGCGGGCCAGCGCATCGGCATTGCCATAGCCCTGGATGGCCGGCGTGCCCAGCACCAGGCGCGCGAGCGAGGACTTGCCGGTGGCCGGGTCGATGGTGGACAGCGCCACMGAATCATAAAAGCGCAGCGCATCGCGCGCGGTCAGCGTCAGGTTCTCCAGGGCCGGCGCGCCGGTGCTGGTGTCGCCCTTCAGGAGCCGGTCCAGCACCTCCTGATTCAGCGTCAGGCCTGGCGGCAATGCACTGCGCGCGGCCAGGTCCGCCAGCGTGGCCTGGTTGCCCGCGTTGATGCCGCCGACCGACAATACCAGGTTGCGCGTGCCGTAGCGTACCGCGTCGCGCAGGTTGAAGCTCTGATCGGTCGAGGCAGCKATGGTGCCTTCGGAATACAGCGGCGTGGTGCCGTGGCAGACGGCGCCCGGGCTGCAGGCGCCGATGTCGATGCGGCCCGCGCCCCGGAGGGGATCCGCGCTGTAGCCCGGCGCCAGCATGTCCAGCCAGCCATTGGAGACCGCCAGCACGCTGCTGGAGCCCGGGTCGTAGACATAGCCGTTGGTGGCATCCCAGGCGGCCTTGCCCTGCCCCAGCGTATTGATGCCGCCGCCCTGCTCCACGAAGATGCCGCCCGATTTGGTATTGGTCACCAGGTACACCTCGGCGGCCTTGAGCACCGCGCCTTCGCGCAGGAAGATGCTCCACGCTCCGCTATCGAACGTGGCGATGTTGGCGCGTTGCCTGCTGCCGGTGTAGTCGACATAGCGCACTGACGGCAACCCGCCGATGCCGATGCGCGAGGCGCCGATGGCATTGATATCGGCCGCGTATAGCGAGGTGCCGCTAAAACCCGGCGTCGGCGCCGCGCCGGTGGCCAGGATTTCGTAGCTGGTTTCGCCCATCATCAGCGCACTGCCGCCAAAGCCGCCTGCGGCGGGCGCATACAAGGCGCGCCCGGCAAAGTGCAGGACAGGTTCATCGCCAGGGGCGCGCGGCGTGGTCGGCGCGAAGGACAAGCGCAGTGTCTTGGCGTCTCGCTCCAGCTGGACGCGCGGCACGCCCTCGCGGGCGGCCTGGGCCAGCGCGAAATCCGCGTAGCTCATCTCGTTATATTGCGAATAGCTGCGCAATACGTCGGCTGGCGTCAGGAAGACCTGGGTAGGCACGGCGTTGCGGATGCCTGTGTTGGCCACGCCCAGCTGCGCCGAGGCCGCGTACGAGCCATTGCGCATGGCCATGGCGCCGCCGGCCGCCAACGTGCCATTGCCAAGCCCGTTGAGCYCGACGCGGAACGCGCCGGGCAACAAGGCGAAGGTGGAAGGCAACAGCGTGTAGGTGCCGGCGGGCAGGCCCGGCACGCCGGCACCAATGGTGATCTGGCGGCCGATGGCCGGATCGCTGGCCCCTTTCTCCGCCACCACCGGCGCATAGCCGGGCTGCACGCCCGGCACGATCGCATAGACCGGGTTGGTCGACAGGCCCGGCAAGGTGAAGCCGCCGCGGGCACCGACCTGCACCAGCGGGTTCATGCGCGCATCCACCGAACCACCGCGCCCGGCGAGGAAGGCCGCGCCGGTCAGCGTGCCGCCACCGCGCAGGTCCAGCACCGCGTCCTGCCGCACGTCGATGGTCTTCCCGGTCAGGGTCATGGCGGGGCCATTGCCCACGCCGTTGAACACCACGTCCTTGCCGTCCTGCAGATAGCTGAGCCCGTCCAGCGAGCCGCCATAGGGCATGACCAGCCCGTTGGCGCTGATCGAGCTCACGCTGCCCGGCAGCAGGTTCAGGTGCTCCGTCACAGCGCCATAGCCCGCCGATCCCAGCTCGAGGTTGCCCAGCGGCGCCCGCACCACGCCACCCTGGTTGATGGTCGGGGCGCTCAAGCTCAGGCGGCCGAAGACGGAATAGGGCATGGCGGGCAACTCATCGCCCACGCGCTCGATGTTGAGGTGGCGCGCCGGGTCGAATTCGCGCTGGACGTTGCCGTAGTTGTCGAGAAAACTGCGCTGTCCGACCGTCACCGAGCCACTATCGCCCATGCCCGGGTAGATCTGCGCGGCCGCCAGCGTGAGGTTGCCGGGTACGTTCAGCGAGGCGTCGCGGTACATGCGCATGTCGCCGCGGCTGCGCAGGGTCGTTTCGTCAAAGGCACCTCGCTCCACCGCCAGCGATGTGTCGGCGTTGCGCTTGATGACGCCGCGCACGCCGATCTGCGTGGCCCTCACCAGGTCCAGCAGGTCCGCCTCGACTTGCAACCGGGTGCCTTGCGACACCAGCGGCACGCCCGTGGTGTTCACTGTGGGGTTGGGCATGTAGTAGAAGTCGGGCGGAACGCGGGTCGTGCCGGCCAGGCGGACATAGGGCGCGGCCAGGCTGACCTGGGTGCCGGCTGCGGCATGCTCCGCCAGCGCGATCGCGCTGGTCGTCAGGCGCAAGCTCTGCCCCACGGCCAGGTTGACGTTGCCATCGAAGCTGATCAAGCCGTTGGCCAGCAGCGCGACGTTGTCGAACCCGCCTGCCCCGATGCGGTCCACGCCGATGCGCCCGGCGCCGTAGGCCAGGGCGGCATCGCGCTCGCCAGGCCGCAATCCGGCCGCCAGCGCGGTGGCGCCCTGCGTTTGCGCCACCACCAGCTCGCGCGCGGCCCGCACCGCGTCCTCGACGCTGGGGCTCTTCTGGCTATAGTTGTCCACCGGACCGTAGGCCGGCGTCTCCAGGTTCAGCGCCAGCGTGCCGCCGGCGGCGCCCTGGCCGCCGGCAGCCGCGCGCAGGCTGCCGTCCAGGAACAGGCCGCGGAAGGAACTCAGCGCGATGACGCCACCGTCGCTCGCCACCTGCGTGGCACCCAGCCCGGGCAGGTCCAGCCGCGCGGAAGCGCCAGAGGCATCGATGCGCGCGCCGGGCCGAACCACGACGAAGGCGTCCGCGGCGTCGATCTGGGTAGCGTCCAGGTTGTGGCGCGCGCCGATCTCGATCGTGCCACCCTGGCCCACCTTGCCGTATGCGTTCCCGCGTGCGTCGACGGCGGTGACCGCGCGGCCGGCGGCATCGAGCACGGCGCCGTTGCCGATCCAGATCGACATGGCATTCGCGATGCCGTTGGGCCGGTCCGCCTGGTTGCCGGTGCCAAGCTTGCCGGGCAGCAATGCGATATTGCCGCCCCAGGCGTTCAACGTGCCCTCGACGGTGATCTGGCCATTGCCCTGCAGGGTCAGCGCACGGCCCGGATCCACGGTCACGGTGGCGCCCTGCCCGACGACCAGCGGCGCCTGGGTGTAGACAGAGCCGGCCGACAACGCCAGGTCGGCGCCGCCGCGCTGGGCCAGCGTGGCCTTGAGCGGGTCTTCCTGCCACAACGGCGGCAGCCAGCGCTCCAGGACTTGCGCCGGATCGGCGCCGCTGGCCACCGCGTGGCCCGCGGCGGCGTCAAAGCGCAGCACCGGCATGGCTACCGCCACGTTGGCATCCCGGGCCATCTGCACGCCTTGCTGGGCGGCCACAGCGTAGCGCGAGAAGCCGCTCTGGAACACCTCGTTGCCGATCACCAGCAGCGGCTTGACCGCCACCGCGCCCGGCAGCTTCGTGCCGGCCAGCAGCCTGGCGCCCTCGGCCAGCACCACGTCCTTGGGCAACGGCGTGCCGGCCAGCAGGGTGTTATTGAATTCGGGCACGGGGATGCCGTTGGGAAAGACGTCCGCCGGCACCACGTATCCCGGTGCCAGGTCGCCCGATGAGCCTACCAGCACGGTACCGGCGGGGGCGATGTTGCCGTTGGCATAAAAGCGGCCCTTGTCGTCGATGACCGCGAAGTTCCAGGTCGTGCCGCGCGGCACCAGCCACGGCGCTTGCAGCGTGACCTTACGCGTCGTGCTGAACAACGGGTTGCCTTGCATCGCCTGGCCCGGCGCAACAGTGTCCGCCGCGTACGTGAAATCGCTGGACAGCACCGTGCCGGCCGGCAGCGTGACCGGCTGCGCCAGCGTCAGGTTGACCGATACCGACTGGCCCGCCGGCAACAAACCGCTGTCGGCCAGCAAGCCGCCGCCGATGGCAATGCCCACGCCGGTGTCGATGGTGAGCGTCCCCCCGCCCTTAACGCCKTAGCCGCGTAGTTCGCCGTTCATCCGCAAGGCGCCGGAACCGTTGCCGGCGACGTCGTTCTGGTTGGACAACAGCGTGATATTGCCGCCCCGCCCGCCCTGCACCTTGTTGCCGGCGAGCAACGCCGCGCCCGACGACACATCCAGCACGCTGCCGGTGCCAAGGGTGACGTCGCCAGTGCTGCTGATGGTGATCGCGCCACCGTTGACGTAGGGCAGCCCGCCGATCCGGGTGAAGTCCAGCTCGAGGTTGGACCACAGCCCCCGCCCATCCAGCGTGACACCGTCGCCCACCGAAACGCCGGGCGTATAGCCCTTGGCCGGTATCGCCACCACCGGCACGTCCAGCCAGGCGCCACCGGCGCTGCTGGTGTACTGATTGAGCATGTTGCCCAGCGCGATGCGGCCGCCACGCGCCGCGAGGTCCGCCMGCACGTCCACCTGCGTGGCATGCAGCGCGAGGTCGCCGCCCGCGGCCACTTGCACGGCGGCGCCAACGTCGATGCCGTCCCTGGCGTAGACCTTCAAGGCGCCCAGGCCAAGCCCATTGATCCACCCGGCATCCAGGCGCAACTTGCCCTTGCGCTCGTCGGGCAGCGCGTCCGTCATGGCCAGGCCATCCGCGATGCCTGGCACGGCGCCGATCTCCACCTGTTTMACCAGTGCCTGCGGGCTGTCGCGCAGCATGCCGGTCTTGTTGTCGTAGATCGGCGTGAGCTGCCCCACGATCAGCTGGCCGGCACGTGGCGCGGCGATCTGCGATTGCTTGTAGCCGTCCAGGCTGACATCACGCGCCTCGCGCTGGCGATCGCCCTGGAATACCGTGGTGTCGACATGGCCTTCGAGCACCGCGGACTGCGTGCCAACGACCACGCGCCCGGCATCGCGCCCGAGCGTGTAGCCGTTTTCCAGCCGCTCGCCCGGCGCAATCAGCGGGCTGAGGAAGTATTCCGTGGTGTTCTTGCCCCAGCGCGCGTGCGCGTTCTCGAAGCCGCGGTACAGCCCGGTGTAGAGGTTGTCCGCAGGCGCGGTAGCCAGGTTGTACAAGCGCCCGTCGGCTCCCCTGAGCCAGGTCTGCTTGATGATGCCGCTCTGCACGTTCAGCGAACCGCCGGAGACGTTGATGCCGGACCCGGCCTGCGTGACCAGCTCGCCGCCGCTGAAGCCCACGGTGCCGCCCTGCGCGGCCCATTCGCCGATGCTGTGGCCGCCGGTGCTCAGGTAGCCGCTGACTTCCAGCAGGCCCCCGCCCGTGTACATGCGCTCGGTGGCATAGCCGTTGGTGCCCGCGGYGACGCGCACCAGCGTGCGGCGGTCGATCCAGATATTGGCGTTGTTGAGCAGCTTGCTGTCGCGGTTGAGCGGGGCGTCGCGCTGCTCGTTGCCCTGCACGTTGATCATGACATTGTTGGATTCCATCGCCACGCTGACGCCCACGGCGCCGGCCACGTCGATCGCGRCGCGGTCCGCCACGCGCGTGCGGCGCACGGCGCCCACCATCACCTGGCCGCCGGTGGCGAGCGTCATGGAGTCGGACTGGAAGTCGACGTCGCCGCTGGAATCGATCTTCACCAGAGACTGGTCGCGCCGGTTGTAGGCGCCATCGCTCGGCCGGGCGGAGTCCTTGATCAGCACGTCGCGCTGCGCGTCCAAGGCCGTCGCGTTGCTGTCGTCGAGCAGGATGGCGCTGACGCTGCCGGGCGCCAGGATCACCCGGCTCTCGGCGTCTCCCGCGGCTTTCAGGTGTAGCGTGCCGCGCGTGTTGACCGAGGTACTGGCAAGCGCCACGCCGGCCTGCTCCACGCTGCGGCCAACCAGYGTGATGTCGCCGGTCGCCGCCTGCAGAAAGCCGCTGTTGCTCACGCGGCCCGCCAGGCTGCCGGTGTTGCGCTGCACGCTGACCTCGTTGCCGCGCGTGCTCGAATCCTGGTTGGCATCGGTGCCAACGCCCCTGCGGATGATGAAGCTGTCGCCGGCGGCCAGCGTGACCTGCCCGCCCGGCGTGGAGATGGACCCGTGGTTGTGCGCTTCGCGCCCGGCCAGGAGTACATAGCCGCCACCTTCGGTCACCGATTGCGGCTTGCGCGTTTCGATGCGCGCGCCGGCCTGGACAATCACGTCGCCCGTGGCATTGCCGTTCGATGACGTGCTCGGGGTGGTGACCAGGTCGTTGGCAAAGGTCGGCACATTGCCAACGCCAAGCGCATCGCTGTAGAGACCCTTGCGCATTTGCGAATCCGTCATGCCCGCTGCTGCCGCCACCAGGTTGCGCGTATCGACCTGGCTGCTGCCCGAGAACACGATGCCGTTGCGGTTGACGATCATCACCGTGCCGTCTGCCTTGATCTGCCCCTGGATCTGGCTGGGCCGCGCCTGCGGATCGTTGACGCGGTTGAGCACCGCCCAGCTCGGCTGCTGGTCGAACTGCACCGTCGTGTTCCGGCCGACGTTGAAGGTCTCCCAGTTCAGGATGGCCTTGTCCGCGGTCTGCCGCACGGTAACCTGCGTCCTGCCGTCGACGACCTTCTGCCCGGTTTCCTTGTCCAGCGGCCTCGCGTTGATCCAGCCCGCGCTCAGGCTGTTGGTATCCACCTTCAGGCCGCCTTCGGCCAGGCCATCGGGCACCGACGCATCGTTCATCGCCGCCTGCCGCGCGGCGGCCTGCGCGGCCTGCATGGCGGCGATGCCGCKCGCGGCCACGTTGAGGTTGTCGATGGAGCGTTGCAGTTGTTCGTTGGCGCGTTGCTGTTGCGCCTGCGGGTTGGTAAGCGATGCGGCGGGCTGGCCGTTGGGCAAGCGGCCAGTTGCCGCCGCCGTGTCCTGCATCAGGTTCTTTTGCGCCATCCAGGCGCGGCTGAAGGCTTGTTGCGCATGCGCGCTCTGCATGCTGCCGCCGGCCGCCACGAGCAATGCGATGGCGTGGGCCAGCGGTCGGATCGTGAGTACCGTTCTGCTGAATCGCGTTGTCTGTCGCGAGGGCATCTTCTTGTAGTGAACGCGCATGTTCATTCTGGCTTCCATTCCCGTCTAGCTCATTCGGCGTGGCCCGCTCGGCCGGCATTGCTTGGCATGGCTTGGCGAGCAGGCACTGCGATCATGTCCATCGATGGCAAGCGCCGTCGATGCTCCTGGGATCTAGACCGTTGGGCGCGGGGGAATCGGCAAGGTTTTATTTGAAGATTTCGTGACAGGGGGATAGGGGGGTGTTAAGCGGGCTTGGGGTTGCTGCTGACGTGGGTGGGCGATGTTTTATTGCTTCTAGCTGCTGGCGCGGCTGTGCGGGGTTGGCCGTTTACGCACATGGAGGTGTCACTTTTCTTTACTCGTAAAGAAAAGATGGTATGAACGCGCCCCGTCCCCGCAGTGGAGCGCGAGGTGGCGAGACGGTAGTGTGGGTCAGGCAGAAAAGAGTCTGATGAGAGGGGGGG